>JBGPNE010000015.1:0-13984 GCA_041487335.1 Pyrinomonadaceae bacterium | reverse complement strand
CGCACGAAAGCGCTCGTTGATCTCATCCTGGGTTAGTCTCCGAATGCGTGCCGTGCCAAACTCCTCCACGTTAAATGACGCCATTACAGACCCGAAGATCATCGCTCGTCTCATCGCTGCTTCATCAAGTTTCTCCTGGCTGGACAGGTAGCCCATTAAACCACCGGCGAACGTGTCTCCAGCACCGGTCGGATCGAACACCGACTCCAGGGGATAAGCTGGAATCGCGAAATAGCTCTTGGCGGTAAATAGAGCCGCGCCGTATTCGCCCCGCTTCACTATGAGCGCCTCAGGCCCCCAGGAAAGAATCATTCTGGCCGCCTTAATCAGATTCGGGACGCCGGTCAACTGCCGCACTTCCGCGTCGTTGATGATAACCAGGTCAACGCCTTTGATGGTGCGCAGCAGCGACTCTCTGGCAGTTTCAATCCAGAGATTCATCGTATCTAGAGCCACAAGTTCAGCAGCTGGTAATTGCTCGCGTACTTGACGCTGGAGGTCTGGCTGAATGTTACCCAGGAAGACGAGACGAGCCCTTTTTGAGTCTTCAGAGAGTTTTGGTTTGAAGTCCGCGAAGACATTCAACTGAGTATCCAGAGTGTGCGCAACATTAAGGTCATAATCGTAGCGCCCGCGCCAGAGAAATGTCTTCCCATCAGGAATGCGTTCGAGATCCGTCGTGTCGATTCCCTGGCTATCAAATATCTGCTGTTCGGCTTCAGTGAAATCGCCACCAACGACGCCAACGATGCGAACATCCGTGTAATAGCTCGCTGAGATTGAGAAATGCGATGCTGAGCCACCCAGCATTTTGTCGCATTTACCAAATGGTGTTTCAACCGCATCGAACGCCACAGAACCGACTACTAATAGTGACATTTAATAAACTGGTCTCCGAAAGGAATCGAGAGAGCTAATTCGAGAACTTTGAGCTTTGTGCTCTTCACAGTTTGGAGTTTGAACTTCGTCGGTTCACTGCTTACCTTGTTCCTTCGGTTTCGGCTCACCCAAAACGCTGAGATCCTCTTCGGCCTGCTTCCGAAAATTGCTCTGTGGATAGTCGTTGACCAATCGCGTTAGATAATCGCGCCCCATCTCACGGAATTGCTCTGATGTTAAGGTGTGCTTGGTATTGCCATCGTAACTCACGTACAAAGAAGGACTCTGCTTTCCTTTCTTCTCGGCGAGAGAAAGGCTGCTTTCACCAGCTATGAAGAGAACCTCCTCAATCTTGGAGAAGTTTGGATTGCCGGCAATTATCTCTTCAGAGCGCTTCAAGGCGGCGACGTAGGCCTTCTTCAGTTTGAAATAGTTTCGAGCCACTTCGAGGTTGTGCAATGAGTCTTTTTCGAGATCGGGATCGCGAATGGTCGAGGGATCAGGCCCGTTCTTGGCCCCTCCTTGCGCGCTTACCGCTGGCGCGCAAATTACGAACGCGAATACGAGCACGATTAAAAGCAGAAAAGTCCTTTTCATAACTTACCTCTCAAAAACGGTGCGAGCGGATGCCCACCCGTGAACTGCAGCGCCAGCGTGACACCACCATTTTGGGGACGACTTGTCAGGAGAGCGCGTATTTCTTGATGATGGCTTCCAGCTTCTCTATCGTCGCCTCCGGCCAGAGGTGGGGTGGCGTAAAGATCGCATTTTTCAACGCCGAGCCACACTTACAACGACGCTCCGCTCGGCTCAATTCCTTCACAGCCGTTTTCATGATGACCTGGGCGTTGCGAACGTTCTTGTTAAGATTCTCAACAACGGTATCCACACCCACTGCATCATGGCCTGGGTGCCAGCAATCGTAATCGGTAACGAGAGCAAGCGTTGCATAACAGATTTCCGCTTCGCGCGCGAGCTTTGCTTCTTGCAAATTCGTCATGCCGATCACATCCATGCCCCAGGAGCGATAGACGTTTGACTCGGCCTTTGTCGAGAATGCTGGGCCTTCCATACAGAGATACGTTCCTCCCCGATGCACTTTAACGTCGGTGACTTTGCAAGACTCTTCGAGAATATCTCCGAGATCCCTACACACTGGATAAGCAAAGGTTATGTGGCCGACGATCCCGTCGCCGAAAAAAGTAGACTCGCGGGCACGTGCGCGTGTGCGCTCGAAAAACTGATCGGGAATGACCATGTCCAGCGGTGCATACTTCTCTTGCAAAGAACCGACTGCCGAGGCCGAGAGAATACGCTCGATCCCTAAGAGCTTCATCGCATAGATGTTTGCGCGAAACGGCACCTCGGTCGGAGTAAGCCGGTGGCCTCTGCCATGCCGCGGGAGAAATGCGACACGCTCATTTTCCAATGTTCCGATGATGAATGCATCAGACGGGCTGCCGAACGGAGTATCAACCTCGATCTCCTCGATATCTAGCAACTCAGGCATCTGATAGAGCCCGCTGCCGCCAATGATTCCGATCTTTGCCGTGGTAATGTTCAATTCCCTAGTCTGTGAATGTCCCCGTCATCCAGGTCAAGACAAAGGCGAAGTCCTCCAGCGTCGACAATGACGAACTGACCAGATTCTTTCTTCTGAAATGGGAAAACCTAACTGCTCACTCCAGAACGTTCAGGCTCGCACGAGGTTGGTTGTCGTCAAGGCGACGAAAGAGTACCGCTCGAAGAGCATTCGTCATCCTTCGCTTGGCAGACCATTGGGAGTCACGGCACGCAGCTTTCCGTCGTCCTCGATCAACTTACACAGCGGCTCATCTGGATCGTGATAGAAGAAACAGAGCCAGCCTTCACGGGCTGCTTGCGGCAATAGTTTCTTCTTCGCCTCGAGCGTCTCCACTGGATATAGATCATATCCCATGATCCAGGCAAACGGCACATGCGCCCGCATCGGCACGAGATCAGCAAACCCGTAGATCGTCTCGCCGCCTTGATCCAACCGCCAACACTGCATCGATCGATTGTGTCCGGCATGCGTTTCCATCCGCAGACCAGGCACGACCTCGTAGTCCGCCTCCTTCAACTCCAGTTGCCCGTTTTGCTTAATCGGCCGCCAATTCTCTGGCAGGTAGCTTGCTCGATCGCGCTCGCCCGGGTGTTCGGCATGTTCGAACTCATCGCGCGAAACGAAGTAGCGCGCATTGGGAAACGCCGGAATAGCATTTCCTTCTTCGTCGAGCTTCGTATTTCCACCGGCGTGATCGAAGTGCAAATGAGTGTTGATGACGATCGTGATCTCTTCCGGTCCTACGCCCGCGGTCAAGCGCAGCGCATCTGCCAGCGCTCGTTCCCGCGTGATGCCATACATCCCACAACGCTTTGCCGACCACTTCTCGCCGATACCCGTTTCGACCAGTATTCGCTCGGAACCCGTATGGACGAACAGACAATTCATATTCATACGAATACGATTCTGGTCGTCGGGCGGACAGACTTTCGACCAGAGATTGCGCGGTACAACACCAAACATCGCGCCTCCATCGAGGCGAAACTCGGTGTCAGGAACAATCTCGACGCGATAATCGCCAAACTGCATCAGCCATTACGTGGGCCAGGGGATTGTATTGCTGCGCACCTAAACTCAGAGAACTCTTGGTGTTATCCGGTTACCCGGTTCGAGCTACTTGCGCTGTTTCGATTCGACCTTGCTCGAAGAATTCCCGGCCTTCGGCTTCTCTTTGTCTTGAGTGGGTCGCGCCGGCTGTTTCTCTCCCGACCCCGCCTCGCTTGGTGCAAATCCCGGTGGCATGCTTTGCATCTGCTGAGGCTCCGGCATCTTCACCTGAAAGTTTTCAGCCACAGTCACATGCGAACGCTTCACGATGTCGTCTAGTACTTTTTTCTGCTTCTCCTGTTCCACCCCAGCTCGCGCCTGATCCCGCCCGGTTTTTGGCGGACCACCAGGACTGTTAGACTGGCCTCCCTCGCCAATCAAAATGTGGCGGGCATGCACCTCCTCTTCCTGCTTTCCTTCCTTTTGATCTGTGCGACGCTCTTCGAGCTTGATAATATGGAAGCCAAACTTAGTTTCAACGAGATCGCTGATCTGCCCGGGCTTTAACGCAAAGGCAGCCTGTTCAAATTCTGGCACCATCTGCCCATGACCAAACCAGCCGAGGTCTCCACCCTTCTCCTTACTTCCAGAATCAGTAGAAAACTCCTGCGCCAGCTTCGCGAAATCTTCACCAGCGCGCGCTCGCTTTAAGACCTCTTCTGCCTTCGACCGTTTTTGTTTAATATCGAGCTCAGGATGAAGGGCAATGTAGGCGTTGATCTCCTCGTCAGTTGCCTTCATTTTGTCAGTCAACTGCTCCTGGGCGTATGTCTGCGCCAGTATGCGTGATTGCTCAAGCATAATCTGCAACTGCACCGGCCGCTGCTTATCCATGCCTGCGGCAATCGCCTTGTGCTCGCCAATTAAAACCTGGCCCAGTTGATGCCTAACAAGCTTGATCTGTTCTTCCGGTATTTGACCACCAGCAAGCTGAGGGTTTTTAGCTTTGGCGTCGTTAATGAATTGATCAAACTTCGCCTGATTACCAGGCTGCTTGAAGAATTCTTCAATCTCCTGGTCCGGAAGATTGGGACCAGCGGCGCCGGTTCCCTGTGATTTAAAGTAATTTTCCGCGATAACCACAGAGCGAACCAGCTCTAGTTGGCGCTGAATCTCAGGCTTGTTGCCAACTCCTTTGGCTCGAGCCTCTTCGGCAACCGCGAGCAATTTGCGAAGGTCCTCAGAAAAATCCTTGCGAGCTGCCGCATCCGATGCGAGGCGTGTCCGGAACTGGGGTGACTGATCCTCGGCAATAAGCGCCAAGTCCTCGGGGGTAAGACTGACGGCTTCAGCACGTCTGGCCTTAACTTGCCATCCGATTAGTGCGATAGAAAAAACTACCGCGACAGCCGCCGCAATCCAAGCTTTTGTTGTTGAAGTCAAAACAATTCCCTTTCCCGATAAGACTATTGGTGCTGCACCAATTCAAGCAGAACGCCATTGGCTGATGACGGGTGAATAAAAGCAACGAAGCAACCACCCGCGCCCAAACGTGGCGTTTCGTCAATTAGGCGGACACCCTTCTCCTTTAAATGCGCCAGCGTGGCGCGAATGTCAGCAACTCCTATTGCTATGTGGTGAATTCCGGGCCCGCGCTTTTCCAGAAACTTACCGACTGGCGACTCTGGACTCAGCGGTTCGAGGAGTTCGATATGCGTCTCGCCTATCGGCAGCATGGCGACACGTACCCCCTGCTCGGCTATCTCTTCCGTGGAGTTCAGCGAGAGCCCAAGAATATCGCTCCAAACGGTCAGGGCCCCGTTCAGTTCGCGCGTTGCGATTCCGATATGGTCGATATTCATAACAATAAGGACAGTTGTAAGTTCCCCGTCGCCGGTGGCCGGAACACGGTCAATTGCCTACTAACCCGGGAACTTCGGCCCGGATAATCTCCTCCACTGCAGAATAAGGGTCTCGTTGCCGGCTTGCAACCTCCTCCGCCAGGCGGCCGAGTCTTTCAGATGCCGAATCAGAATCCAAGGTGCGCGATACAAGGCTTTCACGCAAAAGTTCGAGAATGCGCCAACGAGCCACGGCGCGACGACGTTTGCTCACCAATTCCGTCTGTAAATGGGATTCACGATAAGTCTCAATAGCTGCCGCGAGATCCTCGATTCCTCTATTCTCAGTCGCCACTGTCTTGATGATTGGCGGCTGCCAGCCATCCTCGCGTGATGAGAGTGATAGCAATGCCTCAACTTCTTTCTCAGTCGAATAAACGCCCTCACGATCTGCCTTATTGATGACGAAGATGTCGGCGATTTCCATAATACCCGCCTTGATTGCCTGTATATCGTCGCCCATTCCGGGCACAAGCACAACCACAGAGACATCGGCCGCCTTTACGATCTCGACTTCGTCCTGCCCCACGCCAACCGTCTCCACAACGATCTTCGAATATCCAGCCGCGTCGAGGATGGCAACCGCATCGACGGTAGCGCGGGCTAGTCCACCCAGATTTCCCCGAGTTGCCATTGAGCGAATAAACACACCCGTATCGAGACCGAGCGACTGCATTCGGATCCGGTCGCCCAGAATCGCCCCGCCAGAAAATGGACTCGAGGGATCGACGGCAACGATACCAATGCGTTCACCACTCTGACGGTAAAGTAAAGCTAACTTGTCAACCAAAGACGACTTTCCGGCCCCAGGCGCTCCAGTGACTCCGATCACCAGTCCCCGACCAGAATGAGGGAAAATGTCTTTCATTAATTGAGATGCATCTTTAGAACCGTCTTCGACTTTCGAGATCGCGCGCGCCACCGCGCGCGGATCACCGGCCGCGATACGATCTATTAGCGAAGCGTTATCAATCAGTGGTTTCATCAATCACGCAGCCTGCTTTAAGATCTCTCGCGCAATAATTATGCGCTGTATCTCCGAGGTGCCTTCCCCGATCGTGCAAAGCTTTGAATCCCGCCAGTACTTCTCCGGCGGATAATCCTTCGTGTAGCCATAGCCGCCGTGAATCTGAATCGCTTCCTCACAAACCTTAACGCTCATTTCGGAAGCAAAGAGCTTGGCCATTGAAGACTCTTTAGTTACTTTCTTTCCCTGGTCTTTCAACCAGGCTGCTCGATAGGTTAGAAGGCGAGCGGCGTCGAGCTGGGTAGCCATGTCAGCCAGCTTGAACTGGATCGCCTGAAACTCAGCTATAGGTTTGCCAAACTGCTGGCGTTCCTTCGCATAGCGCAAGGCCGATTCGTAGGCGCCCTGCGCGATTCCTAGGGCGAGCGCAGCGATTGATATTCTCCCGCCATCAAGAATCTGCATCGCGTTAACGAACCCTTGCCCCACTTCACCCAGCCGGTTTTCGTCCGCGACAAAACAATCTTCGAAAACTACGCTGGCCGTTTCTGAAGCGCGCAGACCCAGCTTATTCTCTTTCTTTGAAGGGGAGAATCCCTTCATTCCCTTCTCAAAGATGAAAGCCGAGATGCCTTTGCTCCTTTTCGAACGGTCTGTTACAGCAACGGCGACACAAGTGTCCGCATGAATCGCGTGTGTGATGAAGTTCTTAGAGCCGTTAACGACCCATCCACCATCCTTTCTGACTGCTGTTGAGCGCGTGCCCGAAGCGTCCGAGCCCGCGCTGGGTTCAGTTAGTCCCCAGGCACCAAGGTGCTCACCACGCGCGAGCGGTACGAGATACTTCTTCTTTTGCTCCTCGGATCCGTATTGATAGATATGATTCGAGCAGAGCGAATTCTGAGCTGCAACCGAAATCCCAACAGAGCCGTCCACGCGGGAGAGTTCTTCGATGATTGTTGCGTACTCAATGTAACCCAACCCGGCGCCGCCATACTCTTCTGGGAATATGATCCCCATCAGTCCGAGTTCAGCGAGTTTCGGCTTTAGTTCAATCGGGAAGTGTTGCTCTTCGTCCCATTCCATTACGTGCGGCCCGATCTCCGCCTCAGCAAACTCCCGCACGCTCAACTTGATCTGCTTCTGTTCTTCGGTTAGCTCGAATTCCATCTCTGTTCCCCAGTAAAGATCGGATTTCAACGCGACAAAGGCATCCCTGCTTGTCCGCCAATCACAGGCAAGATGCCTGCCGATCTAAAGGCATTCTACCTCAATGACGTGCAGAACCGTGATTGGCATTACGAACTCGTCGCCTTCCGACTAGACTTCTTCTTTCGCTCGTGTCTCATTAAACGCTCGACTTCGGTTTGTGTAAGCGATCGCCATTCGCCAGGTCTTAGATTGTCCTCTCTCAAGAATCCGATTCGCACGCGGCGCAACTTCAGCACGGAGTGGCCAACAAGATCGAACATTTGCCTGATCTGCTGGTTTCGTCCTTCATGAAGGGTCACTTCAAACCATGAGTTTGTTCCGGTTTCTTCCACTCTTCTAATCCCAGCCAGGGCCGTGCATGTGCCGTCTTCAAGTACGACTCCGCGCCTCAGGCGTTCGACAGCAGACTCAGGTGGCACACCTTTAACTTTGGCTTGATAGACCTTCCGCACACGATTGCGAGCGGATGTGATGAAGTTAGTAAACTCGCCATCATTCGTTAGTAGCAATAACCCTTCGGTATTGAAATCTAAGCGGCCGACTGGATACACCCTGCCGAATGAAGGGGGCAAGAGATCCGTGACAAGTGGCCGTCCCTCGGGATCGGAGACGCTGGAGAGGTAACCCCTGGGTTTGTTAAGCAAGACGTAGACTTTTTCGCGGTCCTGGAGCAGCGCATTAATAAGTTTTCCCCTAACCTTAATGTGATCCTTCTCTGGATCTGCTTTAGTTCCGAGTTCTGTCACGACTGTGCCATTTACCGAGACCTGGCCGGAGGTAATCAACTCTTCCGCGTGACGGCGCGAGGCGATTCCGGCAGCCGCGATCAGTTTTTGTAGACGCTGCTCCATAGCACAGAAGGAAGAAAGCAACAGTCAGAAAGCAGTAAGGCGAGACCGTGTCTTGCTGCCTACTGTCTACTGCCTGCGGTGTTTCACGCTCCACCCGCGAGGTCCTCAAAGTCCTCGATACTAGGCAGTTCGGAAAGATCTTTAAGACCAAACTGAATCAGGAATTCTTTCGAGGTGCCGTACATCATCGGCCGGCCGACAGTATCTTTCCGACCCTTGGCAACGATCAGTTTCTTGTCTAAAAGCGTTTTGATAGAGGATGGGGACTGTACGCCACGTATCTCGAGAATTTCGGGAACAGTAACCGGTTGCTTGTAAGCAATCACTGCCAGTGTTTCTAAAGAAGCGAGTGAGAGCTTGGCGCTAGGCCTTGATTTCAAAAATGCCCGCACATGCTCGTGGTATTCGGCCCGTGTTGCAAACTGCCAGCCCCCACCAACTTCACGGAGCTGCAATCCGCTGTTGCGACCATTGAAATCCTTTTCCAGCTCAGCAACGGACTCTTCAATCAACTGACGGTCTTCTTTCAGCACCTCAGCAATAGTTTTCGTGCTCAGTGGTTCGTCGGCTACAAAAACTAGCGCTTCGATTACGGCCATTCGCTCGGCCATGTTCTGCACAGTGTGTGGAGCGGCATTATCTTCCGCGGCAGCTTCATCAGCCGCCTGTGCCTCTGCAGTATTCAAATCTTCATCCATTGCCACTACTTCAAAATCGGCACCCTCTTCCTCGCTCGCGGCTTCTGCTGACTCGATCACTTCGTTCATCTTCTCGGCCTTCTCGCTCGTGTTTAACTAAGAGTCTAGCTCGCAACGCGAGCAGTGATGTCGCCAAAGGTCTCGCGCTGAAACAACTTAATCTCGGTCGTACGAACCAACTCAAGCACCGAAAGAAATGCCAGCACAAGTTCTTGCCGCGACCGGGCCCGCTCAAAGAAAACCCTGAGATTGAGCTCGCCTGCAGACATTACCATGTTTCTCAGTCGCCCCAGCATCTCTGCCATCGAGATTTCTTCGCGTTCGATTTCGAGCAGGGCCTCTTCCTTCTGCCGGGCCAGAATCTCCTGAAAGATCTTGAGCAAATCAAAAACGCCAACCACAACCTCAGGGTTGTTCTTGTCAGTCACCAATTCGGCCCGTTTGAAAACCGCCCGCTCGACTGTAGCGCGTGACCAGAGCATTTGAGCCGCCGCTTTGTATTTCTGATACTCGAGCAGTTGATCTACGAGGCCCTTGCGGGGATCTTCTTCCTCTGCTTTCTCCGCGAATGGGTCGCGCGGCAAGAGCATCTTGGTCTTGAGCTCAATCAGCGTTGCGGCCATAACTAGAAAATCCCCGGCAACCGCGATGTCTAGCTCTTGCATCAACTGAAGGTAACGCAGGTATTCGTTGGTTATGCGCGCGATCGGAATGTCGTAGATGCTGACTTGCTCCTGGCGAATCAGGTGCAGCAAAAGATCTAGCGGGCCTTCAAATTCACCCATCACGATCCTCAGATCATCGCTGCCCTGATCAGGCACAATCTCCGGCTTCGCGCCGGCGACGTTTATCGTCGCGGTGGCCTGTGCGACTGTTTCGGGAGTTGTGTCCGGCGTCTTGTCCATATTGAGTTTGCTCTCATGCGCTACATCTGCTTGCGCCAAAGATTCCCATTCTGGCCATAACGTCTTTGAGCGTCGCGCTGGCGATCTGTTGTGCTTTATCGCGACCTTGCTCGAGTATACGATTCAACTCTTGATCGCTGATTCGCTGCACTCGTTCCTGAAAAGGTCGCAAGAATTCAACTGTCACGTCAGCCAATTCTTGTTTCAGTTGAGCGTAGCCCTTGCGAACGAAGTGCGACTCGATCTCATCAGGCGATTGAGTCGTCATCAGCTGGTAGATCGTCAAGAGGTTTGTGATTGCCGGGCGTGATTCGTCGAATCGAATCTCCGTTCCCGAATCGGTCACTGCTCGCTTGAATTTGCGCCGCACGGTTTCGGCATCGTCGAGCAACATTACGCATCCATTCGGATCGTCGTCTGATTTCGACATCTTTTTTGAGGGGTCTGAGAGGGACATGATGCGCGCGCCGAGTTTGGGAATATATGGTTCAGGGACGCGAAATGTCTCGCCGTAATCGCGGTTGAATCGTATGGCAAGATCGCGCGTGAGTTCAAGATGTTGTTTCTGATCTTCTCCCACGGGCACGAGATCTGTTTGATAGAGCAAGATGTCCGCCGCCATCAAAACAGGATAATCAAAAAGTCCCACTGCAACATTCTCGCGCTGTTTCCGTCCCTTGTCTTTAAACTGCGTCATCCGCTCCAACTCAGACATACGCGCCAGGCAGTTAAGAATCCAGGTCAGCTCAGCATGCTCAGAAACGTCTCCCTGCACGAAGATTGTCGAGAGCTTGGGATCTATTCCCACTGCCAGATATATGCGCGCGAGTTCTCTTGTTTTCTCAGCAAGCAATCTTGGATCTTGTGGGATTGTGATCGCGTGAAGATTAACGATGCAGAAGAAGCTTTCGTATTCGTGCTGCAGGGCAACCCAATTGCGCAGTGCGCCTAGATAATTCCCGAGATGTACATTTCCGGTTGGCTGTGCGCCGCTAAAGATTCTCTTCATTAAGGCTAAAGACCGATCGTGAACGGGTAGGATACCAGTGGCATGACAATCTTGAATATAAACCCAAATACGCCCGTGAATACCGCAATAAATAGGATGATGAATCCAAAGCGTTCGAGCGCTTCGAGACCCGACTCAAAGCCTGAAGGCAAGATACTGCTCAGAATCTTGCCGCCATCCAGAGGCGGAATCGGCAACAAGTTAAATACGGCCAATGCTATGTTCAGAGAAAAGAGGCTACTTAGTAATTTAGCAGCGCCCTCTGCGATCAGGGAGTCGCTGTTCGCAACTGCCACCAGCCCATAGAATTGATGGCTGTACAATTCCACGAGGTGAGCCTGAAACAGAATGCGCATCAAAACCCCCGCACTTATTGCTATGATTGCATTGCTGATCACTCCGGCTGCTGATACCCAGAAATTTGCCACGCGTTTGTTCCGCCACTTTAGCGGATTCACGGGTGTCGGTCGTGCCCAGCCAATCAAAGGGGCTCCGGTGAAAAAAGCAATGGCTGGGAACAATAGTGTTCCAATTGGATCGACATGTGCTGCAGGATTCAAGGTAATGCGTCCCTGCAGTCGTGCCAGGTCGTCCCCAAATCTATTCGACATCCAAGCGTGAGCTGACTCATGAACTGATAACGAAAAGACCAGCGCAACCATGAAGAGAATGAACTGAGCTATGGTGTTGCTGTCTATGTTTCCCATCAGTTACTCCAGTGATCCAGCGGGCCGTGATTAGCTAACGGTCACACTAACATGGCCCTTGAAACGTGTCAAAAACGCCCTGTAAACACCGCTTTACGAGCTCGATAATCAGCGGAAGCGCATCACTGGAGCAGGATTCCTTTGATTCCCAAAGGCAGACTGTAAACTGAATCGTTCGACGCGACGACCATTTCCCCTCCCGAGCTGAAGGCCAGTCCCACCAGATTCATGCCGGCCACAAACAGCTCGGCTTTCTGCCCTTCTGATGAGATGCGCACGATTCCGCGGCGGCCGCGTAACGAGGCGGCCAGATAGAGATTGCCTCTCTCATCAAAAGCAAGTCCCTGCGGGCGCCCCAGCCCCTTATAGAAGGCGCTCACTTTGCCACGCTGGTCTATGCGCCAAACCGAATCGAAGCTAGTGACCGTTGGTCCTGTCACGTACAAGGCATCATCTGGACCAACAGCCAGATGATATGCCGAAACGGATGGTTCGAGCTGAACCCATGACTTCTCTTCTCCGATCTCGTTGACTTTGTAGATCGTGCCTGTGCGATCGCCTACATACATCGTCCCGGAGCGGTCGAACGCGACGCCTGTGGCGATACCCAAATTGCCAACGAAAGGAACTGCTTCTTTGAACGGCGTAATGCGGTAAACCGTACCGTCCAGGCGACTCGAAACAAACATTTGCCCGTTACTATCAAAAGCGATACCAGTCGGATTCGTAATGTCGCCGGAGTACTCAGTGAGTTCACCGTTGACATCAATACGAAAGAGCGAAACAGGCAACTGCTCCCCGCGTGAGCCGGAGCGAGTTACAAAAAGCGAGCCATCGTCGGGATCGAAAGCAGGATTCGCCACCGGATGAAGGTCCGACGCAAGACTCTTTCCGATGGTGAAACTTAACGCGTCACTGCGTGCAGCGCCGCTTTCTAGTCTGATCTCCGCAGCTTGGCTCCTTTTAAGTTCGGGCACAATTGCGAGGGAGCGTTTAGGCCCTAATGCTATGATCGGAGCACGCTCCTGGTTGAACCAGACCGCACATTCTGTCGGCTCGCTAGTGTCAAAACCTGCACTCTCAACAATCACTTCGCCGCCGGGAATTCCCGCAGCCGGGTCAATTCGAAGAAGATTTCCTGCTCTACTCAATGCTCATCTCCTGACGGGAGCGTCCTCGCCTTGGCATTCACGATAGCTGTTCGTTCAATAAAGAACCTAGAGCAACCAACTCACCCACCGCAAGCTATTCATCATACAATGCGCTTCGAACCATATCTAATTTTGAAACCGGAGGCAACGCTACTGGCGGCAGAAGTTCAGATGCTTGCATCGGTCTGCGCTATGCTATAATCGCCATCGTTAAAGCGGCTCCGTGCGGGATTCAGAGACTCAACGCTTCTGAATATTTCATAGGCAGGAAGTTCGCGCCCGACAAATATCGTAATGCTCAAGCGAATAAGCGAAGCGATATCGCAGAGCAACATCGTAGAAAATCTACCGGCGTACGAAACCCACCGCTCGCGTTACTCCCTCTGTAACTTTAGCCCGTTGAAAACCGCTATTGCTGACTGCTTTCACGGCTTCCCTCCTTTTGAAAGTGGACTCTGCAAACAGCTAATCTCACGGAGGACAAAGAACAATTAGTAACGTTTTAGGAAACACGCTGGGACTGAAGCCGAATCAACTTCGCCGGATCGAAAAGCTCTATACGCGGCGTATTCCGCCCCACCAGATTGTGACGCCAGAGTTCGCGCGGCAGATGACCGAGCTTTCGCACGAGACGCGAAGGCAGATCGGGGCATTAATTGATCGAAAAGGTCATGTCGAATACGTGATGGTGGGCGATAACCGTCATATAGAGCTCCCGGACTTCAAGCGCATTCGTGTGGCTGCTGGTCGCTTTCGTGGACTTCGCTGTTTGCATACGCACCTTCGAGCCGAGGAACTAACCCCGGATGACTTAACCGACCTGGCACTGCTTCGTCTGGACCTCATGGCCGCGATTGACGTTGATCCCGACACTGGTCTTCCCGGACTAGTACGTGCAGCACACCTGCTACCGATGCTTGCGGGAGCATTGGAGAACGTTAACACGCCCAAACCATATGCTTTTCTTGAGCCGAAGATACCGTCTCAGATGGACCTTGACTTTGTTGCGTTGATCAATTCACTCGAGGAAGAGATGGCCCGAAATCGCCGCACGACGAGGCAAGCAGAAGTCAGGGACCGTACTATTCTTGTGAGCGTTACGGCGGGTCCCCTTGCTGATGCCGAAGAATCG
>JBGPNE010000014.1:0-14047 GCA_041487335.1 Pyrinomonadaceae bacterium | reverse complement strand
TCAGGGTGGCAGCGCCGGCGGTTTGTTGATGGGCGCGGTCACAAACATGCGTCCCGATCTCTTCAAAGGCGTGGTGGCGCAAGTTCCGTTTGTCGATGTCCTTAATACCATGCTTGATGCGTCGCTGCCGCTTACCACAAGCGAGTTCATCGAGTGGGGCAATCCCACGGAGAAGTCTGCATACGATTACATGAAGCAGTATTCTCCTTACGACAATGTCGCAAAGAAGAACTATCCCGCGATGCTCGTGAAGGTTTCAGTCAACGACAGCCAGGTGCCTTACTGGGAAGGAACCAAGCTCGTGGCCAAGCTCCGAACAATGAAGACTGATAACAATCCGCTGCTACTGAAGGTAAACTTCGGCGCCGGTCATGGCGGCTCATCCGGTCGTTACGACGCGCTTAAGGAGATTGCTTTTGACTACTCTTTCATGCTCTGGCAGATGGGTATCATGGAATAGCTCCATCGAACTAGAACTCCGGCCGGCAAACTTTATTTTGTCGCTGCCTTCGTTTTTCAGAGCCCTTCTACCACTAACGACAAAACTGAAGTTTTGACGGACATTGGGGCGGCCTTCACCGGCCGCCCTTTTGCGTCGTTTTCCCGCTTTCCTTGTCCCTTTAGTTTCAGCTTTCATGGGTGTTGCGGTTAGGCAAAGTTAGGAGTTAAATAGGCCCAAAGCAACTGGAAGAGCAATGATTGGAACAACGCTGGGGAATTACAAGATCCTGGAAAAGCTCGGTGCGGGCGGGCAGGGAACTGTCTACAAAGCCGTTGATTCCAAACTAGGACGCACCGTGGTCGTTAAAGTCCTGCCGGCGGAACTAACGGCCAGGGAAGCAAACTTGAAACGCTTCGAGCGCGAGGCGCGTCTGGCATCGGCCCTGGACCATCCGAACATCTGCACCATCTTCGATCTAAACGAAATCAATGGCGTTAATTTCATCTCCATGCAATACGTCGAAGGTCGCAATGTGCGGCAGTTGGTAAACGGAAGACCGCTCGAGTTGCAAAGTGCGCTCTCAATCGCGATTCAGGTGACCGACGCCCTTGCGGCAGCTCATTCACGCGGAATCATTCATCGCGACATCAAGGCTGGCAATGTGATGGTTACCAGCCATGGCCAGGTAAAAGTGCTGGACTTTGGTCTCGCTAAACTGCTCGACGAAGATGCCGCTCGCACTTCCGGAATTCACCACACAGAGCTGACTGAGGTCGGGGTACCATACGGAACCGCGACCTATGCAGCACCGGAACAAGCACGGGGCGACCGCGTTGACTCGCGAGCAGACACTTTCTCCACTGGCGTGTTGCTCTACGAGATGCTAACGGGAACGTGGCCTTTTCGCGGCAGAACAGCCGTCGATGTCCGTCACGCAGTCTTACACGAAGAGCCAGTTCCCCTCGCAGAGGCGAGACTTGCGCCAGTGCCGACACGACTTCAACAGATCCTCGATCGAGCGCTCAAGAAGGACCCCCGCGATCGCTATCAGAAGATTGCAGAGCTTCGCGATGATCTAAAAACGGTTGTGCGTGAGATGACGGCAGGCTCCGGCGCGCCCCTCGATGACAGTGGTGCGCCGGTTGCCCCACGTCATTTGAATACGCAGGGGCCGATGTCCCGCGCGTTGCGGTGGCTGAAGAATATCACGAGTAGCGAAACTTCATCGGGATCGTCTGCCCGGACTGAGTCTGCTAAGCCGTCGCCCCAGGTTCATGAGACTCCGACGAGCATTGGAGAACGAGAGCGAAAGAGTGTAGCGATATTGCCATTCAAGAATCTCGGAAACGATACCGAAACGGCGTTCTACGAGTTCTCACTTGCCGATGCAGTAATTACTGAATTGGCCCGAGTTCGTTCGCTCATCGTGCGTCCCTCGTCGGCGATCGTGAAATATCAGGGTAGGCAGGTCGATCCGGACGAAGCAGGCCGCGAAATGGACGTTGATGCGGTCCTCACAGCGAGCTTTCTCCGGGCAGGCGAGCGTCTACGTGTCACGGCCCAACTGCTCGACGTGCGTACCGGTGAGATTCTCTGGAGCGACCACATCGACTCTGACGCCAGGGACATCATCTCGGTACAGGACGCAATTGTTAACCACATCGTTGAGGGATTGCGATTAGAGCTTAGCTCCGACGAGAAAGTTGAGCTGGCAAAAGGATCCACTACCGACGGGGCTGCCTCGGAGGAGTATCTGCGTGGGCGCCACTGCATGGGCCAGTTCATCTACCATACAATCGCGCGCGAAGATGTCGATTCGGCAATCGAACACTTCAAGCGAGCAATCGAGCTCGATCCCAATTTTGCCCTGGCCCATTCCGCGCTCGGTGGCTGTTACGTAAACCGCGTTCTCAAAGGGTTGGGCGAAGCAAGTGATCATGAGCAAGCCGAAATTGCCTTCAACAGGGCGCTGGCACTCGATCCAAAGCTTCTCGAAGCGCGCATGCACATGGTTTTCATCTATCTCACCCAAGGGAAGAAGCTGAAGGCGCGCGAGGAGGTTGAGCGGCTGCGGCAGGAGTATCCCAACGATGTAGGCGTACATTTCGTCCGCGGAGTGCTGGCGCGCCTGGATAGCCAGTATGATCGCTCGCTCCGCAGCTTCGATCGGATGGTAAGACTCAACCCCGCAGAGCGCGTCGTGGTAAGTTACAATCGGGCGCGCATCTTCATGTATCAGCGGCGCTACGAGGATGCCCTACTCGAACTCGATCAAGGCGCTACGGTGGAACCGGATCATCCGCTGATTAAGACTTTCCGCGCGCAGTTGCTCTATTATCGCGGCGAAGTTGATGTGGCAACGCGCATACTCCAGCAGGTGCTCGCGCGTCACCCAAAAATGGATGGCATTCGGCCAATACTGGCCATCTGCCTGAGCGGTCAGGGCAGGCACCAGGAAGCGAATGAACAATTGACAGAAAGGGTCAAAGAGGTCGCGACTGCGGACCATGACATTGCTTACTGGTTAGCATCGGCTTACCTGCTTCAAGGCAAGCAGGTCGAAGCGCTGAAATGGCTGGAGATTGCTATTAGACTCGGTAACGAAAACTATCTCTGGTTTGAGTCGGACCCCAACTGGTCAGATATGCACGATGACCCACGCTTCAAAGAACTAATGCAACGGATCGAAGCACGACCCCAGAAGCATGAGGGCAAAACCGCATGAAAACTTTTGTTATCGGAGACGTTCACGGCCGCTGCGCGCAGCTTAACAGCCTGCTGGCCCTGCTTCCGCGTGACAAAAGCTCCGATATGCTCGTGTTTCTCGGCGACTTGATCGATCGAGGTCCGGATGCCCCGGGATGTGTTGACCACGTCCGCAAACTTCATCGTGATAACCCGGAACGCGTAATTTGTCTGCGTGGTAATCACGAACAAATGTTAATGGATTTCATCGAAGGGACCACGAACATCTGGATCACACCCGTGACCGGTGGCGAGCGAACCTTTGAGCAGTATACGGGCGGCGCTCTCATCGTAAACAGAGAGGAGGATATTGATGATGCGCGGCGCAAGATCGAAAGCAGCATTCCGGCGGAGCATTTAGATTTTTTTCACCAGACGCCGTTCTATTACGAAGACGATTATGCGATCTACGTTCATGCGGGACTAGATCAGGGGAAGCACCCCCGCGATACCGCACCACAGGCGCTACTCTGGATGCGTGATATGGAATTTTATAAGAACTATCGCGGCAAGCCCTGTCTTTTTGGCCATACACCTACGCCTTTCCTGCCATTGCGAGGACGACTGGGCCGCCACGGAATTTATATCTCCCACAGTGCGATCGGTATAGATACCGGCTACAACCTTCAGTCGCCCTTAAGTTGTCTATCGTTACCTGACTTCACGCTCTACCAGTCGTTCGCCGATGGCCATGACGAGACCCATCACATTACTTCCTTTATTCCGGATACGCTGAGGGCGATGCAAAAGAAGGCGGGCATTGGCTTTTAGCTCCCGAACACGCTTCTGAGCAGGCCTGCACCAGATGCTTACGTCAAGCGTTTCGTTGGAATATGAAATCGCCCATCACTCGCAAAAGGGTTGTGGGCCGGTCGATTCCTTCGAGCTTTGCGCAAGCTTCCTGGTGGACCTGGGCGGCGCGTTGGCGTGCCGCATCAATGCCGTATAGTGCCGGGTAAGTGGCCTTTTTCGACTGCGCATCTTTGCCCGGGGTCTTGCCGAGGTCTTCTGCGGATGCCGTCACGTCAAGCAGATCGTCGGTAATCTGGAAAAGTAGGCCGAGATGCCCTGCATAATCACTCACAGCCTCGAGTTCTTGATGACTTACACCTGCCACGATCGCTCCACAACGTGCGGCAGCGACAATCAATGCTCCCGTCTTCATGCGGTGAATCTTTTCAAGTTTATCGCCGCTGATCTCTCGTGACTCCGCTTCCAGATCATGGGCCTGTCCGGCAACCATGCCCAGCGGCGTACCCGATGCGCGTGCCAACTCAGTTATCAAATCGACACGTGTTTCATTTGAGATTTGACCGTCTTCGGCGATTGTCTGAAAAGCGAGACTCTGGAGCGCATCGCCTGCGAGGATCGCGGTCGCTTCGCCAAAGCGAACGTGACACGTGGAGCGGCCGCGCCGCAAATCGTCATCGTCCATGGAGGGTAGATCGTCGTGAATCAACGAATAGGTGTGAATCATTTCCAGAGCGCAGGCACTTGAAAGCAGAAGGCTAACGGGCGCTCCAAAAGTTTGCCCGGTGGCCAGGAGTAGTGCGGGACGAAGGCGCTTCCCGCCCGCAAACATGCTCCAGCGGATCGCTCTATGAACGCGGGCGGGCTCAATTGTCTCGGCCGGAATACGGCGGTCGAGCTCGGCATCAACCAACTCGCGACACTCGGCCAGGAAGCTCGGTAGATCACACTCGCGCACGACGGTCACCATTTCAGGAAAAGCTTTCATCCCTCCCGGTTTCGATCTCGTCTGAGATTTCCTTTGTTTCTTCAAAAGAGCTCACAACCGGGCGTCCCTGATTGTCGCGAAGCAGAACTTCAATGCGACGCTCGGCCTGATTGAGCCGCTCCTGGCATTCGCGTGAAAGCCGGATACCTTGCTCGAATAACTCGAGACTCTTTTCGAGGGAAAGGTCACCGCGCTCGAGTTCGCGCACAATCTGCTCCAGCGCTTCCAGTGACGCCTCAAATGTTCTGACTTGCTGCTCGTTGTTCTTCATTTAGGGGAACCTCGTTTTGCGGTCCTCAGCGGGCGGAGACTTCTGTCTGTGATGCTGTTTCATGACTGAGCCTATGGGGCCACAACCGGATACTGGAGGTCCCCGGACTACATGTGCTACTTCAGCTGTCCAATAGCCGGTAGGTCCCTGATCAACTCATCGACGATTCGCTGGACGATCGGGTCATCTTTGATCGCGGTCACTTTCCATCGCTCACCATAGCGTTCCATGGTCAGTTCAACCCGCCGGTCGCGGGGGGCTGTCACAATTTTGGCGGTATCACCTTTAGTCGTGATATTAACAAAATAGGGCAAGCCAATCGCGACCACAGCGAACGGTTTATGCTCTGACTCATGTGAAATCTCCTGAACTCGTTTCGCGAAAACGTCGCGAACGGTCTGCTTCACACCCGGCAGCAGACTGTTTATCAGCGCTTCCACGCGGTTCCGGGCCGACGAGCTTAGAACGGAACCATACCGGCTGACCGCTTTCTCGGTCACTTGAGCTGCGAGGTCATTCACAATCTTGTCAGTATCTACCTGTTGATCGACGGTCGCCATATCGTCTCGCTGTGCGGCGTCAACAAGCAGCGCGAGCGAATAGGCTGGAGTTGTTTTGTAATGCGCCCACCAGAGATAAGCACCAGCTACAGCTAGAAGCGCCATTGCAACAACGATGACGCCGAGGACAGCGGCAACTTTTGGCCAGCGTCTGCCGCGACTTGGGATTCCTTTTCCCCCCGCCCGATCGAGATTTATAACAATCCGCTTACGGCGAGGCTCGCTAAGGTTTTGCTCTGGGATCATTTCTATCTAATTTTTTCAGGGTTCCTCAATACTCTCAACTCGAGCATCAAGCCTTCCTCTGGCCAAGCGAACGCGCACCTGATCACCGATGGAAACTGAATGCGTGTCGCGCAAGAGGCGGCCGTCTTTGTGCTGCGCGATTGCATAACCACGCTGGAGCACGGCTAACGGAGATAGTGCATCGAGCGAAGCTGCCGCCAGTCCCAGGCGTTTGCATGCTTCCTGGAACTGCCCTTTCATTGCGGCCTCGTTAGCCCGATACGCTGACTCGAAACGCGTCTGAGCGGTCGATAGACGCCGTTGAAGCTGAACTGGTGCGAGTTTGTGCGTTACTGCATCAGCGCGCGCGCGTACCTTGCCCATCGCCTGGTTCATTAGAATCTGCAGTTGGTGCGTCGCTGAGTTTGTTGTTGTGCGGGCCTCATTCAATCTCCCTCGCACTTCCTCAAAGACTTGCGATAGCGCATGCTCTTGCACTCGTGTTCGAGCCTCCATGATCTTGAAGCGCATGAGCCGCAAAAGACTCTGCCCCAGTTGCTCAAGCGCAGAGCAGATCTGATCTTCTTGCGCGGCAACGAGTTCCGCAGCCGCGGAGGGCGTCGGCGCGCGCAAATCGGCAACAAAATCAGCAATTGTAAAATCAGTCTCGTGTCCCACTGCCGAGATCACCGGAATTGCTGAGGCCCGAATCGCGCGTGCGACCTCCTCTTCATTGAAGGCCCACAAATCTTCCGTCGAGCCACCGCCGCGGCCGACGATCAAAACGTTAACCAAATCGTCTTTTCGGTTTTCGCGCAGAGCCCGCTCGTGGTGCTCATTCAAAAGCTTGATGGCTCGTGCTATGTCACGACCGGCACCTTCCCCCTGCACGCGCGCCGGAGAAAAGAGCACATGGACTGTTCGCGTGCGGCGCGAGATTACGTTGAGGATATCGCGAATGGCAGCGCCAGTCGGCGACGTAACGACGCCAACGCGCCGGGGAAAGACCGGCAGCGCACGTTTAAGCTCTTGAGCAAACAGGCCCTCGGCCCGCAAGCGGTCACGGAGTTGCTCAAAGGCCACGCGAAGCGCGCCTGCGCCCACGGGGTCGAGCGCCTCCACAATCAGTTCATATTCGCCGCGGGGCGCATAAACACTCACCCGCCCGCGGGCTCTGACGTGTAGACCATCGGTGGGACGAAATCGTATTCGAGTGTTCGCTGAACGAAAGCATTTCGCGCGCAGCTGGGCCCCTTCATCCCTAATTGTGAAATACCAGTGACCGGATGAATGCGCGTTGAAGTTTGAGATCTCACCTTCGACCCAGACAGACGAGAAGCGCGCCTCGAGCGCCCGCCGTACAGCCTCCGTCAGCTCTGAGACAGTCAGCGGCCGTCGCTCGGCCTGGTCAAAAAGGGCGTGGAAGAGTGGTTCGCTCATCTAATGTTGCTTGTTCACTCCTTGTCGTCTTCACCCGAACCCTTCTCTGTTTGTTCTGAAGGAACTCGCCTGCCGGGCACTCGATATTCTTCGCTGACCCAGCGGCCAAGGTCTACCAGCTTGCAGCGCTCAGAACAAAACGGGCGAAACGGATTGTCTTTCCACTCAACAGGTTTACCGCAGGTTGGACACTTCATGGAAACTGATGCGGCGCGCGAGCAACTTCACTTCAATTTGGGAGTCTAATCTCAGGTGCTAGCGATTCAGGTCGCTTAACCAAAATTCGTCTCTTGACGAATTCGATCCTACCTTCGCGGCGCATCGCATTCAAGCGCACAGTAACGCTCTCGCGAGTGGCACCTACAATGGAAGCAATTTCGCGATGAGGAAGCGGGATGTCGATCAAGACGCCTTCTGGCTCCTGCACGCCGTAGCGGTCGGAAAACTCCGCTAGCAGGCGTTCAAGCCGCGCCGGAATGGCGTTTAGAGCAAAATCGGCGAGCCGACGCTCCGCATGCTCAAGCCGTTGACCGATAAGGCGGAAAGTGTAATCATGAAGGGTCTTGTCCTCGGACATCCCCTGTTTGAAATCCTCTACCGGGATTCGTAAAAGCCGCGAGAACTCGTAAGCAATCGCGGAGTTTTCACGTTGCCCAGCGGTTGAATAAAGTGCTGATTCACCAAAAAGTGTCCCTTCGGGAAGGATATCAATAACAGCTTCTCGCTCGCTGTTGTCTTCGATGCGGCAAAGTTTGACTCTTCCACGCATGATGGCGTAAAGGGAGTCGGCTGGCTCGCCGGCCCGGTAGACAAAACGGCGGCGCCGGACGTCGAGAAGACTGCAGCTATTAGCAAGGTTTGAGACTAACAGGTCGCTAAGTGAGGAACCGAATTTGCACTGCCGGATTATGTTGGCGCGATCTTCAAAGGTCAGATCACGGACACGCTTGGGTTGCATGACGCTCCTTGTCCCTGTCCTCAGGGGAGATTGAGTTAAAGGTTTCTTAGTCGAAAAAAAGTGCCAGCGGGACGGTTCTCTTCAACTGTGATCCTGTCGCAGACTAGTTGTACGGAAAAATGTAAGGAGCCCTAGTGAACCTTGCCCGAGGCTGTAAACTCTTTCAGTTATTGCACAGATTCGATGATTCGGCGAGTATTAAGGCGAAAACGGACAATCCTTGAATGGGCGACACTGTAACATGAAGCTTTTACCTGCGCAAGGACTATAACGTGCACTTGCCAACAACAGGACTATAACGTGCATCAAAACCGATACCTATGATAGGAAAATTCAAGGTTCTGGTTGTCGACGACGACGCAGATAAACTCAACCTTCTGAAGGTTACTTTGAGTATGGCGGGGTATGAGGTCTGTACCGCAAGGGACGGTGAGGAGGGCCTGGCCGCCATCGATACGCATCACCCAGACCTTGTGATTGCAGACGTGCTAATGCCACGGATGAACGGTTACGAGTTGGCCCGCCGCATTCGCGGAGACCCAGGGACTAAGTTTATCCCCATCATCCTACAGACCGCTGGGGATTACAGAGCCGAGGACTTGCTCCATGGTTCGGAAGTCGGAGCCCTGGGGTACATGACCGACCCCATGGATCTTGATTTACTGCTGGCGCGCGCCCGCACTCTACTTGATTTCAAGGCGTATCTTGACAGTTATAAAGAGGCAGCTTTCACAGACTACCTGACCGCTCTCCCAAACCGCCGTCGTTTTGAACTTCAATTGGAGCGAGAGGTGTCGCGGACGCTCAGATACGGACACCCATTTTCTTTGCTGTTGCTCGACATAGACCATTTCAAAGAGGTCAACGACACCCATGGCCACGAAGCTGGTGACGAGGCCATAAGAAGGGTCGCGAAGACTTTACAGGCAGGGACTAGAGGCATCGACCTGGCGGCGCGTATCGGCGGTGAGGAGTTTGGCGTTATTCTTTCGGAGACGCGGCTCGAGGGCGCCATCGATGTAGCCGAACGGCTCAGACTGGCGATTAAAGAAGTTACGCTTCCTTCAATTGGCAAAATCACCGCGAGTTTTGGTGTTGCAGAGTGCCCCTCCTGCGGCCAGACTGAACGCGAGCTTTTGGCTTGCGCGGATGCTGCACTCTACCAGGCCAAGCGAGATGGACGCGACCGCGTGAGAGGGGCACAGGCAGAGGAACCGAACTCAGCAACGGTAGGTGACGTACATTAAGGCGGGTACCTGTCAGGCGCCGATCTCCGTCGTCACGATTTCGGAGCAGAGATTTAGGTGGCTTTAGGGTGAGTCGGCGTTTTACCGGCCCTTTCAGAGTCGAACGCCGACACCTGATAACTGAGCCTTAGACCCGATCTGACAACCTACTGCTGAGAGGGAGCAATGGCTGACTACAAAGAAAAGATTGATGAGTGGCACCGGGCGGCACGACGCAAGGCGCGCGAATTTGATGAGAAGTATGCGATCTCTGATCTGGTCGAGGAAGGCGCACGCGTTGCGGGAGAAGCAGCCAGGCAGGGAGCCGATACATTTGCGAATGGCGCCGAAAAAATGCGCGCCGAAGCTGAACGTTTCACCGATGACGCGGATGTCAGTGAAGCTGCGAAGCGTGCGGCAAATGAGGCTGTGCGGGGCGCGAAAAAGGCGGGTGAAGTTTTTCGAGGTGTTGCGGGTGACGCTGGCAAGAAAGCCAGCGACGTAATTGACGATGCTAAGAACTATTATGAACGCGCTTCGCAGTTCTACGATGCGGGAGCGAAGTTCACGCGGGCCTCAACAGCCGCCACCGTTGGCCTGCTGAAAGCACGGAACTGGATCAAGGAGAACCCGGGCAAGGCAGCCGTAGTTTCTTTCTCGCTGGTCATGGGCGTGCGCATGGGTGCTTCGTTTCCCGGCCTCGATGCAGTGTTGCTGGGTTCACACCCCCACTGGCTCACACACTCCGCGCTTCCCGTCTACGGCATTCGCAAGGTGAGCGAGAAATTTGACTGCTACCTTCGCAAGCAAGAAGAGTTGAGCAGTAAGGGTGAACTTAGCGAAGCAGAGCGCAAGCGCGCCGAATTTGAACGCAAGGTCACCAAGTATGTTGGCGCTCCCTTACTCGGCGCCTTCAGTTGCGCTGCTGGCGCGGCAATGTGGGCCCAGATAGTGCAACCCGGCCGGATCACCGGTGCTCCGATTAGTTGGTTGCTGGGTGGAAATCCCTTTCTCGACGGTGTTTGGTTATTCGCCAACGGCATCATTTGCTTTCATCAAGGCTACAAGTTTTTCATGATCGCGCTTGCTAACCAGCAAGAAGTGGTGCGCGTTGTGCGCGAAATCAAGGGCCTTTTGCCCGTTGCAGCCGCGTCCTAGTTCACCACAAAAGCACGAAGACCGAAAAGTTCTCAGATAGGCGAAACAAGCCATCGAGTTTGCTTTGGGTCTTCGTGTCTTTGTGGTTTGCTCAATGGTTTGCTTTCACGTGATCGTGATAGGAAACGGCCAAAAAGAGAGCGCGAAAACCATGAGGGTAACGATTGCCACCAGCATGCGTCCGAGTCCGAGCGGTTCCCTTTCCTGCGTCTGCGGATGACGCACTTTGAGCATGATCGCCAAAAGCACTGTGTAGAGGAATCCACTGGGGCTTCCGTGCCAGAAAAAGCCCAGCACGGCAATGACCGCCATCGTGACGAAAGCCACTTGCCCGATAATTTTGTGTGCTGGCTGGCCGAACAGCGCAAACGTTCCGTGGCCGCCATCGAGTTGGCCTATCGGCATAAGATTCAGACTCGTCACAAGTAGCCCGATCCATGCAGCCATGTAACATGGATTAGTAGGAGAGTAGGGATCGAGCCGAACACCAAGAGCTCGGCTCAAAAGACGGAAGAATAAGGGATCGTTGAAAACTATCTCGTGCCCCGTGGCGCCCAACGGCGGTCCTACGTTTAGTATCCCCACTACTGCAATTGGTATTAAGACGACGAAGCCCGCCAATGGTCCCGCCAGTCCAATATCAAACAGCGCGCGACGTGACGGGATTGGTGAACGGATCTTAATAAAAGCCCCAAACGTTCCGGCCAAAAACAGCGGTGGCGCAGGAATGAAGAAAGGCAGCGTGGAGCTCACGCCATAACGCCGGCAGGCAATGTAATGACCCATTTCATGAGCGGTGAGAATTGCCAAAAGCGTAGCGGAAAAAGTTAACCCGGCAGCGAGAATATGCGGATCCAGGATGGCGAAAGAAAGCTGGGCAACGATGGTTCGACGATAATACTCCGGAACATATAAAAAATAATCAAGCACCGTTGAGAGCGGTGGCGCTGGCGGATCGACGGCAGGAGCGGCGTTTGCAATTCCCGCGAACGTAGTAGTAATTACCGTAATGAAGAAGAGAAGCGAATGTAGCGCCCACTCGCGTGAGCTTGGGCGAACAGCCTGCCTTTGAGTCGAGGCGGCGCGAATCTCAGCAAAGGGTTCAATTGTACCGACGGATTCCGACATGAACTGTTCTTTAGATATTTAAGGCTAGACGCTGGATGCTTGTCCAGCCTCTAGCCTTTAAGAAAGCAATTTCTTGCGGGGTCCCCAAGCGGGCAGCGCGCCTGGGGTGCTGTCTATATCCCTGATAAATCTGACTCTTCCCGACCTTGTTCGCCGCTGAGCGGTTCGCCATCTTCATGTGCTTGCAACTCTTTGCCGGGCTTAAAGCGGATCGTCTTGCCAGAGGGAATTGCCACTTCTTCGCCGGTTCTTGGATTTCTGCCTACGCCACGCTTTCGTGGCTTAACAACAAAGACGCCGAAGCCGCGCAGCTCAATTCGCTCACCTCGTGTGAGCGCTGCCTTCATCGAGTGGAAAAGGGCATCCACCGCCTGTTCGGCTTTCATCTTAGGAACGCCGGTCTTATCCGCCACACGGTTGATGATGTCTAGTTTGATCACAGCCTCGGCCTCCGTTTGCCCGTTCCACAAAAAACGTTCTCTTGGCGTTAGATTGCCGGGTGCGATGATAGAGAGCGGCAGCGAAGGCTGTCAACTTCTGTGGCGCAAGTTGCGATTTGCGAAATCTACGGTTGAGGCTCGCACCTCGAAGGCGGGAAGCCGCGAGTTGCCAGGGTGCGCCCCATTCTCGCGTTTGACAAGCTCATGAGCGGAGGCTAACCTCAACTCTGACGCAAGATGGCAGTAAACACATAGAACGGTCGCAGCGTTGCTCGCGTATTAGCTGATAATGTTAGGAATCAGAACCCGTCGCCCGCCACCTTTCGGTGGAATCCACATCGATGACGACAAAGATATTCAGGTGCAAAAGCCCGAAGAAGCATCGCGAAGTAATCTTTGGGCAGAGGGTCGATTACTCTTGCGCGACCTCGTGTTTGCCTTGATGATCGCGGCGCTCGTTGTCATTTTTATGGTCCAACCCGTAAAGGTTGAAGGCACTTCCATGCTGCCGAGGCTTCACGATGGCGAACGGATCTTTGTTAACAAGCTAATCTATTACGACGAGTATCGCTGGGCGCCAAAGATCGAACGCGGCGACATCGTGGTCTTCTGGTTTCCTGACGATCCTTCGAAGAGCTACATCAAACGCGTTATGGGTCTGCCGGGAGATACAGTGGAAATCCGCGAAGGAATGGTTCGCGTGAATGGCCGAGAACTGGAGGAGAAGTATCTTGACCCTCGCCTTAACCTATCGCACCGAAGCCAGACACCCGTGTTCGTGAGGCCAAACTACTATTTTGTGATGGGCGACAATCGCGACAATTCAAGCGATTCGCGCATCTGGGGCCTGGTACCGAAGAAATACATCTATGGAAAGGCTTTGCTCCGTTACTGGCCGCTTTCGGCGGCAAGCGTTATTCATCACGAAAACGTCTCGCCGGGCGTGCCGCCAGCGTCGGCGTACCGTCCAGATTTCCAGGAGATGCCCAACAATAACGATGAGCAACAGTAGAACGATAGAATTGAGAACTTGAGTTTGAGCGTGCTTGATTGGTTACGGCTTGTACTGATGATCTTTTACGCGCCTGCGCGCGGCATAAGAGAAGTGCGCGACCGCGGCTCGCTCGCGCCCGCGGGTCTGGTAGCGTTGTTAGCGCATGGAGCGTTTTTCTTCGCTCTAACTTGGCTCTATCTCGGATATCTGATTAATCCTCGTCGGCCGCTCGCGATTCTTATTGTCCTGTTTCATTCTGCTGGTTCCTTAGTTTTCGTCGCGCTCGTCTTCTGTCCACTAGCCCTTTTTCTTGCCAACATCTTCGAGCGACGAGCAAGCTTTCGACTCCTGATTCAGCAAGAGTACTCCGCTTTGACTGCGACGATGTTTTATGCATTGACGGCGTCGAGCCTGATTGCAACGATTCTGTCGATTGCGGGAAAACTGAGCGGAGTACAAGAAACTTTGGTGCGCAGGATGCTGGCAGCCGTACTGGCTCAACCCAGTCAGCTTCGTCCGGACGTCCTGGCTGCGATTAATCAGGAAGTCCTTAGCCCCGAGCTATTGGCTGCGGGTCTATCGGCAATGGTCTTGGTTGTGATCTTCGGCATTTGGGCAATTGTTGTTCTGCGCATCTCGTTTCGTCTGTCGTGGATACGTTCCGTAATCGTAGTGCTCGTTAGCGGCACTCTTCTTTTTCCGGCTTCCTACGTTCTGATGCC
>JBGPNE010000013.1:0-14488 GCA_041487335.1 Pyrinomonadaceae bacterium | reverse complement strand
CAGTTGCATTGGTTGTTACCGCTCAAATCGAGTCACCTTCACGAATGCACCGCAACCCTTGGCATCTCCCGGCCATCGCCACCTTCGGTGGGAGTCAACACGCGAAGCGGCGTGGGCCACTGAACGTCGGGAACGCTATCCGGCCCGTAGCGTCCGTCGCGACCCTTTGACTTCTCGCGCAGAGCCTTCAACACCTTCTCCGGCATGATCGGAACTTCGTCGATGCGCACTCCCACCGCATCGTAGACCGCGTTGGCAACGGCTGGCGGCACGGGCAGCAGCGGGCCCTGCCCAACTTCCTTGGCGCCAAACGGGCCGTTAGGATCGGCATCTTCAATCAGGTAGGTCTTAACGTCGCACATCTCCATCGTTGTCGGGCTCTTGTATTCGAGCATTGAGGGAAACTTGTGTACGACGTTTCGATTCCCGCGATAAGCCATCTCTTCCATCAGGATCTCGCCCAGGCCCATGTAGACGCTGCCTTCGACTTGTCCCATCACGAGCACGGGATTGATTGATTGGCCAATGTCGTGCGCAATCCAGATGCGTTCTACAGTAACAATGCCGGTTGATGAGTCGATATCGACTTCCGCAACCGCGGCGGAATAGCTGTAAGCAGGCGACGGCCCAACCCCCGCGCCTTTGTATTTTCCCGGAGATGGAGGAGGCGAGTAGGAGCCAACGGTGCCGATAGTGCCAAACTTTGATTCAGCCAATACGACTGCTTCCGCGAAGGAAACTCCGACTTCGGGATTCTCGACATCAAACACGCGCCGTTCAGCGAGCGAGATATTTTCAATCGGCACACCAAGCTTTTCTGCGACTGCCATCATGAGGAGTTCCCGTGCTCTCTCGGCGGCTTGAATGGCCGCGTTGCCGGTCATCAACGTGACGCGGCTTGAATAGCTGCCGAGATCAACTGGTGTGAGATCTGTGTCAGCGGTGACGACGCGAATATCAAACGGATCTATCCCCAACACTTCAGCGACGATGTAGGCCAGGATCGAATCAGAACCCTGACCTATGTCCACTGAGCCACACATCACGCACACGCCGCCCTGACGATCGAGGCGAAGCTGCACGCCCGATTGCGGCATGCTATTCCAGTAGATTGGGAGACCAGCACCGCAAATATACGAGCTGCAAGCGATGCCGATTCCCTTGCCGTAAGGAAGCTTACGATTGTCTCTTTTCCAACCCGAGAACTTGTTCTTCCAATCCGAGCCTGCGATAACTTTGTCGATGCATTTACCCAAACCCATGCTACCGACGCGCAGATAGTTTGCCGTTACGGAATTGGGTTTCACCAGATGATTTCTGCGCATCTCAGCCGGATCGAGTTCGAGTTGTTCAGCGATCTTGTCGAGATGAACTTCGAGCGCGTAACGAGGTTGCGGAGTACCATGGCCGCGCTTTGGTCCACACGGTGGCTTGTTTGTAAAGCAACGTACGCCCTGGAATTTGTAACGCGGCACTTCGTAGGTGACCGTCTGCAGCGCTCCGGTGTAGAAGGTGCTCGCAACGCCATAGCTGCCATATGCGCCGCCATCGAGGAACGACTTGAAATGCATCCCTGTGATCGAGCCATCTTTCTTTACGCCGGTCTTCACATGCATCAGCACGGGATGGCGACCGCGATGGCAGTAGAAAACCTCTTCCCGCGTTAGGGTCACTTTCACAGGACGGCCAGTGATCATCGAGAGTTTGCAGACAACGACCTCATGATTGAAAGGATCGCTCTTGCCGCCAAAGGCACCACCATTGGGCGTAGCAATCACGCGAATGTGGCTTGCCGACATCTCCAGCACTTTCGCCAGCGCGCGGTGAACGTAGTGGGGCGTCTGGGTTGAGCTCCAGAGCGTGAGTTTGTGGTCGGGGTCGAGATAGGCAACTGCCGCGTGCTGTTCCAAAGGCAAGTGGGTGTTGCCCTCGTAGAAGAAAGTGTCTTCACGAACGAGATCAGCCTCGGCAAAACCTTCCTCGATATCACCGAATTCCAGCGAAACCTTTTTGTGAATGTTGCCGCCGTCGCCGTATTCATGAATCCGCGGTTCCTCGACGAGAATGGCTTCTTCAATTGTGGAGATGGTATTGAGTCGTTCGTATTCGACCTCTATCAAATTCATCGCATCGAACGCCGTGTCTTCATCGATGGCCGCCACCGCCGCCACCGGATCACCGATAAACCTGACCTTATCAATACAGAGGGCGTGCTCGTCCTGGCTGACGGGAAGAATACCGTAGGAAATAGGCAGGTCTTTGCCGGTTATGACGGCCAAAACTCCCGACAGTGCGAGTGCTTTCGAAACGTCAATGCTTTTGATTACTGCGTGCGGCTCATGGCTGCGCAGTAACTTGCAGTAGACCATGCGCGGGAGAACTATGTCGTCGGCAAACTTCGTTTGCCCGGTACACTTCGAGCGCGCATCGACCTTGCGAAAGGGTTTGCCGACAACTTTCAGTGGCTTTCCGTTATTCATTGAAGTACCGCAGTCGATATCAAAGACAGGCGAAAGGTTAGCGGATTAGATCAACTTTCACACCGATGTTCAGTTTTACCCATGCGCGTTCAGCCGTGATCACGGCGAAGCCCTGCATGAGCCCCAGGGCTAGACAGCTTCGATCCCCGAGCGATAACCCAAGTTTCCTCGTTTTGGGGCGCAACCCCGCGGCGAGCCGGGCCATCTCCTCGTTGAAGCTAATTACCCTCATATTCAACAACTCAATACTCTCCCACGCGTCCGTTTCATCCATGCCAGCGTCGATTAGTTTGCCCAGCACTTCGCAGAAATTAACAGCGCTGATTATTGAGTCCGGTAGCAGTGCCTCGACGCGTTCTTTGCCTTTTTCTTGATTCAGCAGCGCAAGTAGTGCCGAAGCATCGAGCACATACTTACTCACCAGCAGCCTCCGCGCGACGCTCCGCACTTAACTCGTCAACCAGCGAGCGGCCTTTCCTAACATGTCGCCTCACCAATTCCTGCGCTCTTCTTACTGCCTCGGTCCTACTCAAGATGCGAAGTTCGCCATCGACGACGCGGAGAATGACCTCGTCACCGGTCTTAAGTCCGAGCGCACGACGATGCTTGGCCGGTATCACCAGCCGTCCGCCATGCGCAATCTTTGTGCTTGTCTCATTCATACGTTAGTGCCATCTCATGTAGAATATGTCAATGACGAACAATTTACCACGAACTTCAATTAATGTCATGCAGATGGTGACAAGGCGAAGGGTGGACCCGGCGAGGTCATTCAAGTCCGTAGAGACACTCCCGCGGGAGTTCCAGCTCTTCGCCACGCATCCGGGCCGCAGCCAACTCAACTGCCTCATAGATCTTTATGTAGCCGGTGCAGCGGCAGAGATTGCCTGACAGCGCTTCCTTGATCTCGTCCCGCGTTGGCTGCGGATTCTTTTTCAGCAGCTCTTCCGCAACGAGCAGAAATCCCGGTGAACAATAACCACACTGCGCTGCGCCGAGATCTGCGAAGGTCTCTTGCAGTGGATGAAGCTTACTGCCCTCAGCCATTCCCTCAATCGTTTTGACCTGGCGGCCTTCGGCTTCGAGGCCGAGCATCAAGCACGAGAGGATTGAGCGACTATCAACCAGCACAGTGCAGGTGCCACATTCGCCAAGTTCACAGCCGTGCTTCGTGCCGGTTAGAGCAAGGTCTTCGCGTAAGACCTCAAGCAGCGTCTTATGCGGAGCAAAAGCAACCTCGGCCGCCTCGCCGTTCAAGGTGAATTTGATATGGGCTTTCTGCTTTGTTCGGTCAGGCATCTCTTTCCGTCCAAAAGGGTTCAGGCGAAAAGTCGCAAGGTACCAACCAGTTCGCGAAAACGCTCAAAGACAAGAGAAAAAACTCCAAAGATCGGTTGGTGGCCAAGGCACCCCTTAACTCCCACCACCCCAGCCGGGCTGCCCGGCTGGGGACCCCGGTATTAGGCCTTCGCCGTTACCACATCTTTCTTCTTCGAGCTATTTAGGACAGTGTTATCAATTAATCTGGCCTTGCCAATATAGACCGCCACGGCAATAAGAACCATGCGTTCGTCAAGCTTATCCACCTTCTCCAGGGTTTCTGCATCGGTAACACTTACGTAGTCAACTCGTGCGCGCGTCTCTGATTCGATCGTTGAACGAACGATTTCGCTCAACTTTGCGGCGTGACGTTCACCCTCTTTGTAAACTTCCTTGGCTTTTGATAATGCCCGGTGAATGATTGACGCCGCCTGCCGCTCATCCGGACTGAGATTCAGATTGCGTGACGATATTGCCAGGCCAGAGTCCTCGCGAACTGTCGGCAGCACGATAATCTCCGTATTAAGAGCCAGATCGCGGGTCAGACGTCTAATAATCAGTGCCTGTTGGGCGTCTTTCTGGCCAAAGAAAGCGAAGTCTGGACGAACGACATTGAGTAGGATCGTGACCACTGTCGTCACGCCGCGAAAGTGGCCGGGTCGCGCTACTCCCTCGAGCTGGTCCGAAAGTCCTTCGACAGTCACGTATGTCGAAAAACCCTTAGGATATATCTCCTCTACTGGAGGCGCAAAAATGTAATCAACGTTGTAGTCCGTAAGCAGTGCGGTGTCTTCTGTTAAATTCCGCGGATAGCTGTCGTAATCCTCGCTGGGACCAAACTGCGCCGGATTGACAAAGACAGAGACCACGACCACATCACACATCCTGCGTGCTTCACGCACCAAACTAAGGTGACCCTCGTGCAGCGCTCCCATCGTTGGTACCAGTCCGATGCTCCGATCCTGTTCGCGGCGAAGTTTGCGCGCGACGGAACTCATGCGCTGACGGCGATTAATGATTTCCATAGTTTATTCGGAAGGATTCAGGACTTCTCGGTCTTGGAGTCTTTCAGTGGCGTGGTGATTTTTAGCTCTTCAGCTGCCTCCGCGGGCAATGAATAAGACTCCGCAGTTGAAGGATAGGTGCCATTTCGCACATCCTCAGCATATCGGGTCACTGCGTCTGTGATTGCCTCGCGCAAATTCGCATACGGCCGCACAAAACGCGCAAGTTTTCCAAACGACAGTCCCAGCATGTCATGCAATACAACTACCTGAACATCACAATGGACGCCGGCGCCGATGCCAATTGTGGGAATGCTGACGCTCTCAGTAATAATCTTGGCAATCTCGCGTGGCACAACCTCAAGCACGATGGCGAAAGCTCCTGCTTCTTCCAGAGCCCGCGCGTCGTCAATTAACTCGCGCGCAGCCTCGGCGGTTTTGCCTTGAACACGATAGCCTCCGAGCTTATTTACGGATTGTGGCGTCAATCCGATGTGGCCCATCACGGCAATCTCTTCATCCACGAGCCGCTTCACAAGACCGGCTCGCTTGCGTCCTCCTTCAAGCTTAACTGCCTCCGCGCCAGCCTCTTTGACCAAACGCAGGGCCGCCCGTACCGCGTCGTCGGCGCCCGTATGAAATGATCCGTAGGGCATATCGGCGACCAATAACGCGCGCTGCACTGCCCGGCGCACGGCCCTGGTATGTATCAGAATCTCTTCGAGCGTGACCGGAACAGTGTTGCCGTAGCCCAGCACTACATTACCGAGACTGTCGCCGACGAGAATGATGTCGGTTCCGGCCTCATCAACAATACGGGCAGTTGGGTAGTCGTACGCGGTGAGGCAGACAAGGCGTTCACCGCGCAGTTTGCTGGCTCGCAGTGAAGGTGCTGTAACTTTTTCCGGACGCTCAGGTTTGAGATAGGGCATGATTCAACTCTGTGGCCACCTTTACCGCTGGCTAACTGAATTGCCAATACTCGGGCAATTTCTGGGATGTGGAAGGCGTTTAAGCAAGTGGGTTCATTATAACGGGAAAACCGAAAAAAGGGGAAAAGGGAGGGGACGGGGACGGGGAGATGCGGGGACGCGGGGAGTGGGCGATTGCGAGGGGCGTGGCAAACGATCTGGTGCAACAAGCTAACAGGTGCCTGGAGTGCACGAGGTAAAAGCAGAATCATCGCATGTCCGCGTCACTGCATCGCAGCATCCTCCCCGCGTCCCCGCGTCCCCGCGTCTCCGTGTCGTTAAGGGTTCCACCTCCTAACTTCTGATGTGTCCTCCACCTTTTCAAGCAGCTCAGCAATTGTTTTCTCGAGCTTGGGATGAACGAGCCTGGGTGTCATCTCTGCCAGAGGCACTAGAACGAAGCAACGGAGATGAAGCCGAGGATGGGGCAGCGTCAAGAACTGAGTGGAGCGAATCTCATCTCGATAGAGAAGCAGATCGAGATCGATCGTGCGAGGGCTCATCGCCACCTCGCGCGTGCGGCCGAGCGCGTACTCAACTCGCAGCAGTCGGGCCATCACCTGTTCTGGAGGAGGCAGGGTATTACCGCGCAGTTCTGCTACCATGTTGAGAAACGGCGGCTGCTGGAAAGTCTCCACGGGCTCGGTTTCGTATATACCTGAGAGGCGAACAACCTCCAGACCAGCCTCCAACATTCCGCGGATTCCCAACAGCAGACTCCCCGCCCGGTCGCCAAGGTTTGAACCGAGACCGACGTAGGCATTTGCTGGTGGAGGAGCGCGGAACATTGGTGGCAGTCAGTGGTCAGTTGTCCGTGGTCAGTTGTTTGTGGTTAGTCATGCGCGGTCAGTTGTTAGAAAGAATGTGCGGAAGCGGTATAGAATGCAAGCTCTGGCAAGTGTCAGGACGGAGAACAACTGACCACGGACAACGGACCACTGACCCACTGACACAGTGTCTCAACTCCACACACTCATCTGGCTCAAGTGGACCCTCTTGCGGAATTCTCTCCGCTCGTCCAGGGCGGTCATTAACCGTATTGCGTCAGTTTTGGGCATGCTGATCGCACTTGCATTTGCGCTACTAATTGCTCTCGGTCTGGGCATCGCCGCGTATGCTCTGAATTCGCCCGCGGGAATTCTGCAGACTGCTCAAGGAAGGACTGTGGCAAAAGCCGCCGCCATGCCTTCGGCCGAATTTGTCTTCTTCGGCATCTTTGCCTTTTGCTATCTAATCTGGGCCACCCTGCCACTCAGCATCGGCAGCAGCAAAGAGTTTGATCCGGGACGTTTGCTGATGTACCCGATCAGTTTGCGCAAACTCCTCGCGATAGATTTCATTAGCGAGTTCACCAGTCTCCAATCTGTGTTCGCAATTCCCGCCATTCTGGCGATGGGACTGGGAGCAGGGCTTGGAAAAGGAATGGTGGTTGGTGCGCTTATCGTTGCGGTGCCCGCGATCGCCTTCGGACTTGCTCTATCAAAATGGCTTTCCACTTCAATTGGCTCATTCACTCGAAAAAGGCGCACTCGTGGGGAGACTTTGCTGGCCTTAATCGGTGCAGTCGCCGGACTTGGCGGCGCGCTGGCGGGCCAGTTAGTACCGCTGATTTTCAAACATGCGGAATGGTTTAGCGGGCTGCGTTGGACTCCGCCCGGCGCAGCAGCTCTTGCTCTCACGACGAACCCCAGCGAGGATGCAACTGGTTATCTGTTGGCGCTCGGGACGCTCACTGGCTACACGATTGTTCTGGTCCTGGCAACATACTGGGTTGCCCGCCGCGCCGTTCTCGGAATCGGACAAAGGGGAAGCCGGAGGGCAAAAATAGCAGCGCCGCAGCCGGAGAGCTACACTGGCTGGGAGCTTCCGCTTCTCTCACCCGAGCTTTCAGCGGTCGTCGAGAAAGAACTGCGTTATGTGATGCGCAATGCACAGATTCGCATGATGGCCCTAATGCCTTTGATACTCATTGTTATCAGACTGATGAACACAAGGCGTTTCGACAAATCCACTGCTGGTCCAGGAGGTGCGGCAGTCGCAAAAGACTTCTTTACTTACGGAGAAGGATTGATGGCTACCGGGGGCGTCCTTTATGTTTTCTTAATTCTCGCCGGCCTTTCGTGTAATCAGTTTGCATTCGAAGAGGGCGGTATGCGAGCGTTGATACTTTCACCAGTGGAGCGGCGAAAAATTTTAGTTGGCAAAAACATCGCAATCACAGCCGTCGCCCTGATCTTCTCAACCGCGCTGTTGCTAATTAATGAGCTTGTATTCCGCGATCTTACTGCTGTTACTATCTTGTTCGTTGGTATGAGCTTTGTCAGTTTCGCGGCAATGATGTCAACAATGGGCAACTGGTTTTCAGTCAGATTCCCTAAGCGGATGAAATTCGGCAAACGACTCAACGTCTCAGGCGTTGTCGGGTTGCTTCTGATTCCAATGATTGCACTGCTGGCTCTGCCACCGCTTGCAGCCACAGCCGCTGGTTATCTCGCGCGGAGTTTGTTGATTGAGTATGTTACACTCTTGCTAATCGCGGCACTTGCGGTGGGGTTTTATTTGCTGATTATCAATGCGCAGGGACATTCGCTTCAACGCCGGGAAGTAGATATACTCGAAGCGGTCCACGAACCAACTGAAGATTGACACGTTCGGAGAGACTTCAGTCTCTGGATTGCGCAAGCGCGCACGTGACGCTGCACCGAGACTCGGCGCTATGGTCTTAACCGGGTTATTCCAGTGATGTCCTGGGTTGGCTCAGGGCATCCGGGCGGGTCGAGAGCCCCGTCAATACACAAATGGCTCGCAGAAGATTTCGCAGCAATCAGCGGCACGAACCCACGACCGAACGCTCCTTCCAGGAATACTTCCTTTCCGCTCCAGCTCCGCAAACGTCAAGAGTCGAACTGCTGAGACTGGTACGCGGCGGTGAAGACACCTTTCTTGAGCTCAAAGTAAAACTCTCGAATACAGAAAAGATTGCCCAGGAAATAGTGGCCCTCGCGAACACGGGTGGTGGAGTGATCATTTTCGGTGTCAACGACCAGATGCGTATTGAAGGCGTCGATGATGCTGAGAGTGTGCAGGAAGAGCTGGTGAAAATCTGCCGCGAAGAAATTCAGCCGCCACTCATTCCCTTCATCGATCGGATTGCATTTGACAGCGGCCGGCGAATCGTGGCGCTCGATATCGAAGGCAAACGCCGCCCTTATCGCACTCGGGATGGCCGGTTTTACATTCGCATCGGCGCAGAAAAGCGGGAAGCATCTCGCGAAGAGCTTTCCGCGCTTTTGGACGAGGCGCGGCCGCTCCGATACGAAAACGTGCCGGCGATTGGCGCCACGATCAAGGATATTGACGAGGCACACCTCTGGAGCTTTCTGCGCGAGTTTGAAGGAGATGCTTTCGACGAAACAACTGCCGCAGGCTATCCGACCAGGGAAGTGTTGGAACGCGATCTTCTGCTCGCCTCTAACAATGGCGCAGATGTCGTGCCGACCGTAGCCGGCCTCCTCCTCTTTGGACAGGACGACAGAGTTTCTGATCTGTTGCCGCGCTCAGCAATCGTAGCGACTCGATTCGCCGGGGATTCGGTCCAGTCGCCCGTTATCGAACGCGTGAAGTTAACGGGCAATCTACTGACTTTATACGAATCAACCCTTCGTTTCGTGAGTCGGTACTGTGATCTCTGGGATATGCGTCCGCGAAATCTTCTGGCCGCAGAAGTAGAAGACAGCCCCGTCCCAGCGCGCGCAAACTATCATCGAGGAGCCCTGAGCGAAGGCATAGCAAACATGTTAGTGCATCGCGATCTGGTGTTACGGGATCAGCCGACGCGCTTGCATATTTTCGACCGCTCGCTCGAGTTAGTTAACCCTCGCCGCACAGCCGGCTTCTCGCCGGTGGCCCAAAAAGCAATTCGCTATGGAGTGCCGCAGCGCTTGAACCCGCAGCTAGCAGCAATATTCTCGAGCCCCGGCTACGGTCTAGAATTGGCGGGGGGCGGCCTGCCGGTGCTGCTACGTGAAACTCGTCTGTTCTCAAGTCGTCGGGCCGAGATCGTCGCTTTCAGCGACGAGTTTCGGCTGAGGCTCTACGGAATCTGAAAGGCCAGAAGGCAGAAGGCAGAAGGCAGAAGGCAGAAGGCGGGAGGCGGGAGGCAGGAGGCAGGAGGCGGGAGGCAGGAGGCAGGAGGCAGGAGGCGGGAGGCAGGAGGCAGGAGGCGGGAGGCTGGAAGCGGGAGGCGGGAGGCAGGAAGCGGGAGGCTGGAAGCAGGAGGTAGGACCAAGCCAATGACAACGGGAACAGCAGGTAGAAACAGACAGTCAGAAGTTTCAGAATTGCACGTGCGCAGAAGGTAAGGTCAGGTTATTGCGCGGTAATACGAGAGAATGAATCAGATTAAATCCTCATCAAGCAGAAAGGAGTTTTACGACTCATGCCTACCTCACAAGGTTTCAGGGATCTGAAGGTATACCACTTGGCTTTCAAGCTGGCCATGGAGATTTTCCAAGAATCAAAAAACTTTCCGACGGAAGAGAGGTACTCTCTAACCGACCAAATTCGCCGAGCTTCCCGAAGTGTGGCGTCAAACATCGGAGAAGGTTATCGCAAGAAACGCTACCCTAAAATGTTCGTCAGCAAAATGGCTGATGCAGACGGAGAAGCGACGGAAACCCAAGTTTGGCTTGACTTCGCAGGTGGATGTGGCTACCTCTCACAACACCGCCAGGCAGAGCTGAGGACGGGTTATGAACAAATCGGCAGAATGCTCGGCAGCATGATTGGCATCCGGAAAGATTTGTTCCCTGAAGCGTATAACAAAAGATAGCCTCCTGCTTCCTGCTTCCTGCTTCCTGCCTCCCGCTTCCTGCTTCCTGCTCCCTGCTCCCTGCCGACTGCCCCCTGCTTCCTGCTGACTGCTGCCTGCCTCCTGCTCCTGCCTCCTTCTTTTGTCGGCTTAAGGATTAATGACACTATTCAGCTTCTCGGCCCAATCCTGGTCGAGGTTTTGAAGGATGTTGTATTGCTCCAAGGCGGCGTCGCGATTGCCCATCGCGATGTAGCATTTACCGAGATTGTAATAGGCTCGACCAAAATCCGGTTTCAGCCGAATTGCTTGCCTGAATGCCTCCAACGCCTCGCTCAAACGGCCTAACTCCAGATAGGCCTCGCCGATACTATTCGGCGCATTTGCGTCACCAGGTTTCAAGGACGACAACTGCCTGAAGATCTCAATCGCCTCCGCATACTTCTTCATTTGCAAATATCTGGCTCCCAGTCTCTCGTAGGCGCTAGTGTAATCAGGCTTCAGACGAATTGCCTGTTTGTAAGCTTGAATCTCGTCTTCGGATCGCCTCCAATCACGGTAAACGAGTCCGAGTGCGTAGTAGGCATCGGCAGCGTTGTAGGGATCGAGACGAATCGCCTGGCGGTAAGCTTCTACCGCTTCGCGATACTGCTTCAGATAATAGTTAGCGAGCCCGATGTTGAAATAGGACTCGGAAGAAGGTCTGAGAGTAACTGCTTTCTTTGAAGCTTCGATTGCTTCTGCGTGCCGGCCGAGTTTCTCATTGCAGAAACCCGTCTGTGCCCATGCCTCTGCGTAGTTGCCTTCTGATTCAACTGCCTTCTCAAAATAGGGCAGAGCTTTTTCACAGTCGTCCTTGGAAAGAAAACTTAGTCCATCGCGGAAAAACTGCACCGCCTTCGCGCGTTTGTTTCTACCCGTTGCGACAACCAACTCCGCCAACGACATTAGCGAGGCACTCTGCAACTGCGAGATTCGCTCTGAGGGTATCGCGAAGTTAACGCTCTGGCCGCCGGTGATCTGCAAAGTCGCAACGCCAATCACCTGGCCCTGCATGTTCACCACGGGGCTGCCGCTCGAACCCGGCGATATCGGCGCCGTGATCTGAATGATTCTTCCAAACGTAGGAATGTCCCTGACAGCCGAAACGATGCCATTTGTCACGCTACCTTCAAGACCGAAAGGATTTCCGATAACGACAACGCTCTCACCTTCCTGGGGCGAGGTTCGGTCGAGTGCCAAAGGGCGCACTTGATTAGCCGGCGCTTCAACTTTCAAGACCGCAATATCGCCTTCCGCGTCGACCGCCAGCACGCCTTTCACGGGATAGATGCTCCCGGCGGATGAATGAACTTCCGCGCGAAAGGCGCCTTCGATTACGTGGCGATTGGTAACGACGCGATCGACGTCGATGAAGAAACCGCTGCCACGCGAGAGCTTCGCGCCATGGGCGTCGAAAGTTTCGATCGCTACCGCGGATGGCTTAATGCGCCGGACGAGTTCTGGGAGCGAGTCCTGAACAGTAGAGGGAACGACCACAACCAGAAGAACCATTAGGAGCCAGAGGGATTTCATTTCCTAAATATTGTCTCATCTCTCTGTTCCCCCTCAGTGTTCCGCCCACAGACATGGAGGCACAGGGAGTTTCAGAAAGTCTTACAAACCGGCAAGCGCAAGTTTCTGAACTCGCGCGACTATATCGCCGAATTTCACGTCCTCACTTGTTTTCGTTTGCCTCTCGAAAAGCTCAACCAAACCGTCCGAGAGCTTCTTACCGATCGTGATGCGATAGGGGATTCCGATCAGATCTGCGTCTTTGAATTTTACGCCGGCGCGCTCCTCTCGGTCGTCAAGCAACACCTCGAGCCCGGCGCGTTTTAGATCCTTGTAGAGGTTTTCGCCAGTCTCGCGCAAATTATCGTCTTTCATGTTTGTTACGGTGACGATAACATCGAAAGGTGCGATAGTTTTTGGCCAGATGATGCCGTCTTTATCGTGATGCAGTTCAATCGCCGACGCCATGATGCGCTCCACACCAATGCCATAGCTCCCCATCACAATGGGGATCTCTTTGCCGTCTTGCGCCAGGACAGTCGCGCCCATCGACGCGGAGTATTTCGTGCCGAGTTTAAAGATATGACCAATCTCCAGCGCCTTTGCGACTTCAAGTCTGCCCTCGTTACACTGCGGACAGCCTTCGCCCGAACCGACAGTTCTCAGATCAGCCCATTGATCAACCTTGATGTCGCGCTCAACATCTACGCCTCGGATATGATAGTCGTCGGTATTAGCACCTGTAGTCATATTGCGGCGACCGCGTAGCGCGTTGTCGGCGATGATACGGATTGTCTGCCCGGAAATGCGCTCGGCAGCTCTTTTCTTCGCGCCCACAGCTCCTAAACTTCCGGGATTTGCGCCCAACAGTGCGTGGATCTCGGAGGCAGACGCTGCGTGTGCTGCACGTCCACCCAGTGCGTCAGAGAGTTTAGTTTCGTGCAACTGGTGGTCACCTCGCAGCAGAACCATCAGCCAGGAAGAAGAAGCGGCTGCGGGTTCTTCATGCTCCCGCTCATGCCGCGGAGCACTTGCTTCCCTCTCAGGATGAATGTTCGGTTCGTTCCTTAAGTAAACCAGGGTCTTGATCTGCTGATTTGCAGGGGCGCCTCCTTCGAATTTCGTCAAGTCTTCGATTGTTCGCACACCTGGCGTGGGAAACTCAGCGGGGAAATTGAGACCGATCCCGTCCCGAATGTCTGGCAGACGCGAAGTTGCCTTTTCGAGATTTGCTGCATAAGCGCATGAGCTGCAGGTAGCGATCAGGTCCTCGCCCGCTTCAGTCTTGACCATAAACTCTTCCGACCGCGAACCGCCCATTGCACCTGAAGAAGCCTCGACGATCACATGTTTCAAACCGCAGCGTGTAAAGATGCGCTTGTAGGCTTCACGCTGATCCTCAAAAGAGCGGTCCAGACCTGCTTCATCCAAGTCAAAGGAATACGCGTCCTTCATGATGAAAGTGCGCACGCGCATCAAACCCGATTTTGGACGCGGCTCGTCGCGAAACTTCACCTGAATCTGATACCAGACTTGCGGCAGCTGCTTGTAAGAGCGAAGTTCATTTCGCGCTATGGTTGTGAAGATCTCTTCATGGGTCATGCCGAGACACATGTCTGCACCCTTGCGATCTTTCAGGCGAAACATGTCGTCGCCTATTGCACTCCAACGGCCTGACTCTTTCCACACCTCCGCCGGGTGCAGTGCCGGCAAATAGAACTCCTGTCCGCCGATGCGATTCATCTCTTCCCGCAGAATCTGCATTATCTTTAGTCCTACACGCTGTGCCAGCGGCAGGTAAGAGTAAATTCCCGCCCCGAGTTGGCGCACGAGGCCTGCACGCAAGAGTAGTTTGTGCGAGACGACTTCGGCGTCAGCCGGATCTTCGCGAAGTGTGGGAATGAAGTATTGTGACCAGCGCATGGGGCTATGTTTCTACTTTGACACCCCGTAGTTTTAATGACCCGTCATTCTCGCAAACCGAATGCGCAAATGGCAATGGCCGGAATCATTCAGAGCTCTGATATATTGTCATTGCACGGTCTCGGAAGCGTGATGTACCATCGACTTCTTCTTTGCTGTTGATATTTCCCTATGGAGTTCGTGAATGAAAATCGCACTTGCCAGCGATCACGCCGGCTTTGCTGAGAAAGAAAAATTGAAACCCTTGCTTCGGGATCTCGGCGTGGAGTTTGAGGACCTAGGCACAGAGTCTGAAGCGTCAGTGGATTATCCCGACTACGCGGCAAAGGTTGCCGAAGCGGTCGCTGAAGGGCGCGCAGAACAAGGCTTACTTGTCTGCAGTTCGGGCACAGGGATGGCAATCACAGCGAACAAGGTACCGGGAGT
>JBGPNE010000012.1:0-14898 GCA_041487335.1 Pyrinomonadaceae bacterium | reverse complement strand
GCCGGTGAGAGTGGCGCGCCGGCCTCGCCTGACTCCGCCGGAGCGCCCACGCGCAAGCTCACCAGCTCGGCGAATCGTGGCGTCAGTTCCCTCCATAGCCTCAATCGCGACGCAGGCCTTGCCACGCAAGACGATTGTCTGTCCCAGATTGAGCCGGGCGATTTCGCGCGCGATTTCCAGGCCGTATTCAATATCTTCGCGCTCGCGACTGTCAGGTTCGCGGCTACTGAGCGTTCCTGCTTCCGGAAGGTAGTCTTGAAGAAAATAGGTGGAATCGATCAGTTCGATGCCTTCGCTCTTCAATTCCTCCGCAACTGCGCCGATCAGCGAGTCGGTGTTGCGGCGCGAGAGTCTCAAAAGCATTTTCAGCATGCGTGCGTCGGGCACAGCGCGACTGAAGATCTGAACATGCCGTACTTGCCCTGCCATTATCGCGCGGTCTACACCTTCGTTTTTGAAGAAGCGAATCATCTTGCCCAGTTGGCCAATACCAACCCAGGTCACGCGCTCAGCGACACGTTCAATCTCCGGGTCCGTCTCCTCGCGAATTGCAGCGACAGAAAGAGAGACGCCCGCACGATGAGCGCCTTCGAGCACCATGAAAGGGAATTTCCCATTGCCTGCGATTAAGCCGTAACGCATAAGGAGTGATTACCGCTTACTTACTTTATTACTCCTCGCTGGGAGCCCTCAATAAACCGGACCAGTTCCTCCACCTCTTTAGAGCCAGTGATCTCGTCTCGGATTCTCTCGAGGGCCTGAGTAGTGTTCAGCTTGGCAGACAGCAGGAGATGAAAGGCATGGTGGAGAGAAGCGATTGATTCCCGCGAATAGGCGCGTCGCTTCATGCCGGTGACGTTCAAGCCGTAGCAGCGCGCGTGATTGCCGACGGTTAAGGCAAAGGGCAAAGCGTCTTTGACAACAACCGAGTAACCGCCGACGTAAGCTTCTTGTCCCACTCTGCAAAACTGGTGGACGCCCGAGTAGGCGCCGATGTTTGCCCGATCTTCGATGACCACGTGGCCGGCAAGTGTCGCCGCATTTGCCATGATCACGCCGTTGCCTAGTAAGCAATCGTGCGCAATGTGAGCCTGCGCCATGATCAAGCAATCGTCGCCGGTTTGCGTCAGCATCCCCCCGCCTGCAGTGCCGCGATGGATCGTCACGAATTCGCGGATGCGATTGCGCCGCCCGACGCGGGTTTCTGAAGCTTCGCCCTTGTACTTCAAATCTTGCGGCGCAAGACCGATCGAAACAAAGGGGAAGACGTGGGTGCCTTCTCCGACGCTGGTGTGGCCGTCAATGACGCAGTGTGATTCGAGCCGAACACCGTTTGCCAACTCAACTTCGTCTCCCACGATTGCGTAGGGGCCCACGTAGCAGTCCCGGCCGATGCGTGCGCGAGGACTGACAACGGCGGTCGGATGAATGTTACTCGGGTGAGGGGCGGTGGCCATGAATCAAGAAAAGGGGCAAAGGGGAGATGGGGAATGGGGGAAGGAAAGAGGGAGAAAATCAAAGTGGTGAAAGGTGAATGGCAAGAAGCAGGAGAACTCTTGACGCGCAATTTGGTCTTTTTGCCTTCTCAGTTTCCCTATTCTGCTATTGTCCTTTTCACCCGATTCTTTCATACGGCTGAGCCCCGATCCGCGATGACGCTCATGATCTCGGCGTCGGCGACAAGCTGACCATCAACTCTGGCCTCGCCTCGCATGCGCTGTACGCGTGAACCGATGCGCATGGCCGTCACTTCGAGGATCAACGTGTCTCCCGGGGTCACGGGACGGCGAAACCGCGCCTCTTTGATTCCACTAAAAAGGACCAGCTTCTGATCGCGATCGTCGATCTCCCGCAAGGCAAGTACAGCTCCGACCTGTGCCAGGGCTTCAATAACAAGCACACCAGGCATTACCGGCGCTCCGGGGAAGTGGCCCTGAAAGAACGGCTCGTTAATGCTGACCTGTTTGACGCCGACGATCCGTTGGTTCGGTACCAGCTCAATAATGCGATCGACGAGCAGGAAGGGATAACGATGCGGCAGAAGCTGTTGTATCGCTTGTGAATCGAGGACAGTTTCCATAATCGAAAATAAAGAGACGCGGGGACGCGGAACCTGTTGCCGCATCTCCGCGTCTGAAATTCGACACCTATAGGGTCAGTCTTACTTGGGCGGCGCTACCGATGCGGTGACCGGATTCTTACTATTGAAGTCGCTTATGAAAGCGCGAGTGACATCGATGCTGTCCGCAGCATAGACGAGAGGTACCTGGCTTCCATCGATAATCACCGTAATGCCGATCGGACTTTTGCTGAATGGTCTTCTGATCGGCAACGTCTCGTGCGGCCATAATCTCTTTCGTAAGCTGAGTTATCCGTTGCTGCAACTGGTTCAGCTCGTTCTGGCGCTGCTGGAACTCGCCATTTAGAGTGCCCATCAGATTATTACTGTGGAGACGTCACCGCAGCGGTTGCCGGATACTTGCTGTTAAAGTCAGCTATGAATGCGCGAGTAACGTCTGTCGCATCCGCCGCCATGAGAATCGCAGGCCCAATCTTGGAAACGTCGAGCATTAATGTAATGCCGCGCAGTTTCCCAAACGCATCCAGGGCCTTGCCGATGTCATCATAGATTGGCGCAAGGACCTCTTGCATACGCTTGTTGTAAGCAGCCTGAGCATCTTCCTGTTTGCGCTGCGCGTCTTTCTTGAGCTGCTCGAGCTGATCCATTTTGGTCTGAAGTGACCTGGGATCAACGACACTGGAAGCTGCCTGTTGCTTGGTGATCTCGTCGTTGAGCTGAGACATGCGCTGTTGCAACTGCTGAAGCTCCGTGCGGCGTGGCTGGAATTCACTATCAACTCTTTTCGTCACCGCGACTAAACGCACGATGCCTTGCTTCTCGTCAGCCCAAAGCTCCGAATTGATAAGGCCGATCTTGCTGTCAGGCACGGCGGCCGTGGTTGTTGATGGCGTGGCTGAAGTGGGGGTCTGCGGTGCCGGCTTAGGTTGCGCGAAAATCGGGGAAATAGCGACCGCCCCAAGAAAAACCAACGCGGCTAGAAAACGATATATCTTCATAACTTTCTCGTATTGCTCCTTAAATTGAAAGGCGGCTGGTTAACTGAATTTAGTTGTTCAGACCACCGCGATGGTTGGCCTTGAATGATCAAAAGGTCCGTCCCACGCTGAAACGTATGACTCGCTTTTTCTCATTAAAGAAGAATGGGAATCCATCGATGACCTGATCTTTCCTTGCGTTGGGATTATACGCAAAGATCAGTCGAAAAGGCACGTTGATGATGGGTACCTGTACACGTACCTCCATGCCCATGCTGGAACGATAGTCGCCAATCTTATTAAACAGGCTCTGCGACAGACGCACAGCAGTGTTTGTTTGTGCCTGACCTCGCAGAAACACCTCCTGAAAACCAAAGGGCAGTCCGGTGATTGGGTCGAAGGGCCCCAAACTACGCGCGTTATCCAGCTCCTGCGTAGTCACCAGCCGATTATCGCGCATTACCAGTCCAGCGCCGCCAATGAGCGCAAGCTGCGTATTGGCATTGCACGCTGCCAGCGAGGATAAGCTTACCGCCGCAACGCCTCCCAGAAGTTGATTGCGAGGACAGGAAATAAAGCCCACGGTCTGCAAGAATGGCTGGTCATCAAGAAAATTACTCGAGAAACTTTGATCGTTTTTAGACCGGAAGTTGAATGCCGAGCCAATGTCAGCAAAAGCTGCCAGGCTAACCGTATTTCCAATCACCGGAACGCGATATTCGAAGTTCCCGAGCAACTGCGTATCGCCCCCGACAGAGGTGAATGAGCGCGGCAGCCGAACCACATTGCTGCCCGTTGGTCCCGTGAAAACTCCGATGCTGGCAAGCGATGCTGGCACACCAGGAACTGATACAGGTGTCCCCGAAGCGTTAGAGGCAATCACGACGTTGCGAGAGGTAACGAAGATATCGAGTGGAGCAACCGGGCTGATCGATCGGGTGTTGTAGCCCCGAACCGTGAATTCGTCACCGAGGAAGAAGCGATTGAAGATCGGAACGCCGTCAACAAAGGCCAAGGAATTTGCGTTTCTGACTTTAGCTGACGTCGCGAAGCTGCCGACAGTTCCCGCAAGCAAGCGGAAACCAAATACTTCGGGTCTTGCTGATTTCTTTCGGCGAAGCGGGAAAAATTGCGTGTAGGAAATTGTCGGTTGATAGTTGCGAACATCGCCACCTAAGCCTGCCAACGCGATGGCAAACGAAAGCTCCCTACCTGCGGTTGGGTCGATATTTGCGTTCCGCGTGTCATAGGTGAAAGTCAGTGTGCCCTGGCTCGTTATGATGTTAGGCTGGCTATAAATCACCGGAATGAACTGCGTAGGGTTATTTGGATCCTGGTTAACCTTTGGATCTTTCACGCTCGACTTTGAAATCTGGTACGACGCACCAATGCGGGAGAACTGGGTAAAGCGACGCTTGCGATAAAACTCAGATAGCGGTGCGCTGGCGAAGAGGGAGCCGCCATAGGAATCGCGCGTAAACAGGTTTTCTTCGTTGACATTGAAAAAATCGAGTGCCGAACCAGATAGACCTTGCTGTGCACTCTGGTTTTGTGAAAGGAATGTGCCTTCACCGAAAAACTTCTGACTGAAAGCAAAGACGGAGAAACCGGCGGTAATAGGCCGGTTCTTGATATACGGTTCGGTAAAGGAGAACTGGAGATAGCGCTGGCGGTTACCAGCGGAAAGGTTAAGCGAAAGTATTTCGCCGCGGCCCAGGAGGTTGTTAGTCGAATACTCTAGTCCGAAGAATGAGCCTCCAATGCCCGAGAGGCCGCCGTTGAAGGAGATTTGCTGGCGGCCTTTCTCCGCAACTTTCAGATTGATATCAACTGTCGCTTCTTCTTCGTTTGTCCGGAAATCCGCGTCTTTGTCTTTGTCAATCGGATCGAAGTGGCCAAGCTGATTGAGCTTGATGATCGAGTACTCCCATGCGGTCTGACTGTAGATGTCGCCTTCGTTTATCAATACCTCGCGCCGGAGCACATTGTCGCGCGTGAAGTTATTCCCAGTAAATTCCAGGCGGCGCAGCGAAAACTGTTTACCTTCCTCGATCGTTATCGTGAAGTCTACGACTCCCTCATTAGGGTTCTGCGGGTTGTCCGTAAAGGTTGGCGCCGGCTCGGCTGTGTACTCGATGAAGCCCTGACCCCCATAGATCTTTTTCAGGTTTTCGAAGAGGGCCTTGCCAATTTTCTCACCGTTGGCAATGTCGCCCTTGTTTAGACCGATGACCGAACGAATCTGCGCCTCGGAAAAGATTGAGTTGCCTTCGATCTTCATCTCACCGATGCGGTAGAGCTTGCCTTCCACAATAGGGACCGTAACACGCAACCCCTCGTCGACTGACGAAAGAAAAGGCAGCGGTAGAATCGGAAATCCTGTGCGGCGTGGACCGACTCCTTCAACGCGCGGCTCACTATGGCGCGCCTGAAGGTAACCTTTCGAGCGCATGTAGTTGTCTACTTGGTGAAGGTCGACATCGAGCTTCTCGCGATCAAGTATGTCCTGACTGCGAAAGCGAGTGATCAGGCCCGCCTCTTTGACATATTTCATCGCTCCGCGCAGCTTGCTATCACTGAAGATGGTGTTGCCTTCAAATTGAATCTCAACGACCCGAACTCGATCGCCCTCATGGATCACAAATGTGACAGCGGTCGATGTGGCCGAAACTTCATCTCTGCGTTCTTCAATTGTTGCGTTTGGGTGCCCGCGGGCGGCAAGGAGTTCTTTCAGTACGCGGATCGCGTTACGAGCTTTTACCGGATCGTAGATGCTCTCTTTCGAAACGCCGACCCGCTTTTCGCGAAAGGCTTTGAGCACGTCTGATTCCGGTACGCTCTTCAATCCCTCGAACTGCAGGTCGCGAATGATTGGCAGTTCTTTGACTTCGAATATCACGTTAACGCCGCCGCGAGCTCCTTCTTCTGTAAGAACGCGAGTGGCGGTCTTATCGAAAAAACCGAGGTTCAGAATAGTCTGTAAGTCCCGCTGGACCTGCTGTTCGTTGAAAGGATCGCCTGGACGGGTCTGGACGTAATAAAGAAGGTCGTCCTTCCTGAGACGACGATTACCCGTGATATCTACTGATTCAACAAGGCGTTGATTCTGTTGTGCACTAGCGCGGCCTGGCGCGGAGAATATGGAAGCTATCAGGAGAATCCCGTTCAGAAATATGAGCAAAACCCCGCGGTATGAGTGCATAAGCGCCTATTCCCTTAGTGGTTCTTACCGGATCTCAGATACGTAGGGGAGCTTGAATGAGTGATAAATTATCTTTTCGAGAAAATAAAGGCAAAAACAAAAATAACCAGCCCGCACCGCACCAGCCTGGACACCGAGGAACTCTTGGATTCGTCAGCATACGGTCTCGTTGCCAATGCCAATCCAGCAAAGTCGCGCATTATACAGGGAAAATAAGATTAAAGTCCAAAGTGCGACATCCAGAGTCGGAAACGTCTGCGCTCGACTTCGGATCTTGGACTTCGGACTCTACTTCGGTGATTCTTAGTGTATGGCCAGCGCGTCGTCGGGGGCCTCAACTCCGATGAGTCGGTAATTGAGTTCGTCGCCATCGAGGAACATTTCAATCAGTGAGGCCTCGCCAAGATGTCCCTGAATCAGGGCTTCCGAGAGCGGATCTTCAACGTATTTCTGCAATGCGCGACGGAGTGGGCGGGCACCGTATGAACGATCGGCGCAGGTTCTGTCCACAATCCAGCGCTTGACTTCCTCGGTCAGCCTCACTTCCAGCCCGTGGCTGGCCATTGTCTTGTTAATCTGTCCCACCTGGAGTTGAATTACTTCGAGCAACTCGTGGTCCAACAACGTGTCGAAGATGATGATCTCGTCGAGGCGATTGATAAACTCAGGGTTAAACGTCTGCCGTACTGTCGACATGACCATCTCTTCCATCTTGTCTCGCGATGCGTCTGCGGTCCCCTGGAATCCGAGCGTACCTTTCTTCTGAATGAAGCGAGCACCGATGTTTGAAGTCATGATGATGATTGCATTCTTGAAGTCGACAGTATTGCCGAGCGCATCAGTCAGAATTCCATCCTCGAAAACCTGAAGCAGGACATTGAAGATGTCCGGGTGCGCTTTTTCGATTTCGTCAAACAGCAGGACTGAATATGGCGCGCGCCTGATGCGTTCTGTCAGTTGACCCCCCTCCTCGTGCCCGACATAACCTGGAGGAGATCCGATCAACTTCGACACCGAATGCTTTTCCATAAACTCTGACATATCGAAACGGATCATGGAGCGTTCATTGCCGAACAAAACCTGCGCAAGGGATCGCGCTACTTCAGTCTTGCCAACGCCAGTTGGTCCAAGGAAAAGAAAGGAACCGACGGGACGTAGTGGATTCTTCAAGCCAGCGCGCGATCGGCGAATGGCTCGCGCGAGCGCGGAGATCGCGGGACGTTGTGAAACAACCCGCTGATGAAGCTCGATCTCTATCCTCAGAAGCTTCTGCGTCTCTGCTTCTTTAAGTGAAGTCACCGGAATGCCAGTCCAGCGAGCGATCACGTCTTCTACGTCGTCGCGAGTGACTTCGGCGGAGACGAGCGCATCTTCGGTTGCCTCCCGAATGCCGGAAGGCCCATCGTAGGAGCGCGGCCAGTCGTTTAGCTGGTTCCAGTCAGCAAGGTTGCCCTGTTCCCGACGCACGCGAAGCTTCACACGGGCGCCTGCTTCATCAATAACGTCGATGGCCTTATCGGGAAGAAAACGGTCGGGGATGTAACGATGAGACTGGTACACAGCGGCTTGAAGCGCGTCGTCCGTGTAATGAACTTGATGGAAGCTTTCGTAACGCTCGCGCACTCCGACCAGAATCTCCACAGCCTCTTCTTCTGAAGGCGGCGGAACTTTCACTGCCTGAAAGCGCCGCTCGAGCGAGCGATCCTTTTCGATCGACTTACGGAATTCGGCGGGGGTGGTTGCGCCGATACACTGAATCTCGCCGCGCGATAATGCCGGCTTCAAGATGTTCGCCGCATCGAGAGACCCCTCAGCCGAACCGGCGCCGACAAGGGTGTGCAACTCATCGATGAAGACGATGTATTGCGGGTTCTCAATCAACTCGCGCATGATCTGTTTCAGGCGCTCTTCAAACTGTCCCCGGTATTTGGTGCCGGCTACGATCAGCGAGAGATCGAGAGAAAGGATTCGTTTGTTCTCGAGGAACGAAGGCACATTTCCGCGAACGATTCGCTGGGCAAGCCCTTCGACGATCGCGGTCTTGCCTACGCCGGGCTCGCCAATCAGCACCGGATTGTTCTTGGTTCGGCGGCAAAGTATCTGCACTACGCGCTCAATCTCAGGCTCGCGACCGACCAGAGGATCAAGTTTGTCGTTTGACGCGTCATCAGTCAGGTCGCGGGAGAACTCCACCAGGTGGGGCGTATCCTTTTTCTGGGAACCGCGAGCGTCAACCCCCGATTGGCGGGCAATTTCGTCGCGCACGGCGTTCAGACGGAGACCGCGTTCGTAGAGAATCTCCGCCGCCATCGAACGCTCTTCTCTGAGCAAGCCAAGCAAGAGATGTTCAGTACCAATGTGCCGGTGTTGGAGGCGATCGCTCTCTTCGTGAGCGTAGGCGAGTACTCGTTTCGTCTCGGGCGCGAGTGGAAGTTCAACAGAGGTAGAGATTTTTTCCCGCAGGAGTGTACGACCCTCAATCTCCTTGCGTATAGACTCAATAGAGACTTGCGCACGCGGGAAGAAGCGCCCGGTCAATGTTTTATCTTCGCGCATCAGCCCCAGGAGCAGATGCTCCGGTTCAATTGCGGGAGCCCCAAATTGGGACGCTTCATAGCGCGCAAAGAATATTACCCGGCGTGCCTTTTCAGTGTAGCGTTCAAACATTCGTCGTTCCGTTGGAAAAGCCTATGATTACCGTCCCCGGCGAAGGGAAACTCGCTGGCCCGGCAACTGGCCGCATTATAACCTATGACTGAAAGGGCAAAAAGCCCTTGTCTGATGCCTTAGTAATAAAAGGCTGAACCAGCCGCTAGTTTCAGATGCGGCGCAGTCAGGATTGATAAACTTTGCCGTCCCTCAATCGCAAGACCCGATGACAGAGGTGTGCCAGCCGCTCATTGTGTGTTGCCAGAATGACGATTGCGTGATGATCTCGGGCGTAAGAGACCAGAAATTTACCGATCTCTTCGCCAGTCGAGTTATCGAGATTGCCGGTAGGCTCGTCCGCCAAAACGAGTGACGGCGCGGCAATTAGAGCACGACAAACAGCAACTCTTTGTTGTTCGCCACCGGAAAGGCGCCCAACCGGGTACGCTACTCGACCGCCAAGCCCGAGGTCTGCGAGTGCCTGAATCGAGCGACGCATAGCCTCACGTTGGCCAGTCCGGGCGATCATCAGCGGCAATGCAACATTCTCTGCTGCGCTTAAGTCAGTTAGAAGATGATGAAACTGAAAAATGAAACCGACTTGTGCGTTTCGGAGACGAGCGAGGGCCGCAGGTTTGGCCCGATCAATGGGAAACTGACCCAGCAAAATGCTGCCGTGATCGGCAGCTTCGAGACCACCAATCAAATGGAGCAAAGTTGATTTACCAGCTCCTGAGGCGCCCATAATGGCAACTATCTCGCCCCCGGTCGCTGAAAGAGAGGCCCCGCGCAGCACGCCAATTCTCTCACCTGTGGGCGACTCAAATGCTTTCCGCAGATCGGTAATCTTTAGTCCTAAGTTCCCTGCCCCAGATCCCAGGTCGGCAGACTGAAGGCTCTTCTCAGACTCTTCACGCCGGATACCGCCCGATGCGCCCAGCTGCAGTTTGGGACCTGGGACCTGGGACTTGTGGTTAGCCGGCATCGCGAAGCATCTCCGCGGGTCGAACCCGAGCAGCCGCGCGTGCGGGGTAAATCGTGGCAATGAGACTGAGGACAAACGCGACAAGTGCCGCGAGTAAGACATCTCGAAACTGTGCATTGAAGGGAACGTAACCGATCGAATAAACATCGGCGGGCAAACTGACTAGCTTGTAGTGATTGCCAACCAGGCATACGAGACCGCCGAGGATTACGCCAAAAGCCGTCCCGAGGGCGCCGATTATTGCGCCTTCGACCATGAAAATAGCCATGATGCTTCTGCTCGTGGCGCCCATGGCGTTGAGAATTGCAATATGTCTGCGGCGCTCGACGACAACAAGAATTAGCGTTGTCGTGATGTTGAGTGCAGCCATAGAAATGATCAGAGCGATTATGAAAAGGCCCATGCGACGCTCCAGCGCCAAAGCCGTAAAGAGTGGGCGATTGGCTTCCTGCCAATCCACTGTGGTGTAGGAACTGCCCAGGGTTGCGCGCACTTCAGCGGCGCCTTGCTTGACGGAGTAAATGTCTCTTACCTGGACACTGATGACCGACGCAGTATGCTTACTGCCGGCAAATTGTGCTGCAACATCCAGCGAGAGATAGATCCAGGTTGAATCGTATTCAAAGAGCCCCGAGCGAAAGATTCCAGTTACTCGAACGAGCCGTTTGACTGGACTAATAGAGGAGAGACCAGCATTCGCCGAAATAATGTCGGCAACGTCACCCACTTTAAGTCCAGTGCGTGTTGCCAACTCCGCCCCAAGGATAACGTTGGATAGATCCTTCACTTTTGTTTCGGCCGCAAAGATTGGTCCAGCCGAACCTTCGATTAACGAGCGATTAATCTCCATCTTTGCCTGCTCGGATTCACCGTCGATTCCCCGGAGCACCGCGTAAGCCGATCCTTTTGGCCCAACAACGACTGCGCCGTCATAACTTGTGCCCGTTGCGTCAGTGATGTCAGCCAATCTGCGAATCCGCGTCGCCAGCTCTTGATAATCATTCATCGGCTGGCCGTCGGTACGCATGACGGTAAGGTGCGCCGTGCCTCGCAGGATCTTATCGCGCATCTCATCGCGAAAGCCGTTGGCGAGGGCCATAGTCACAATCAGCGCGGCTACTCCGATGGTGATTCCGAGCACGGCCACGAGTGCCGTCACGCGGGCGAGCCGGCGCTTTCGGCGCGAACGCAGATGACGAGTAGCCAGGAACAGTTCGTAGGGCATCGGTTACTCGGAATCAAAAAAGCGCAGCAATCTAGCGGTATTATGCCCGTCCGGGAGGACATTTCTTGGTATCCTCTGGTCTGTTCTCCGGAAGCAATCTCTTAAGTTCGGGCAGATCATGCGCCGTCTCATCGCCGCGTGGTCTTATCTCGTAAACGGTCTGCGAAACTCGGCGAAAACTAAAACGCTGTTCGAGGCCAGCGATTACCGGAATCTCATCGCGCTGCCAGCCACAAGGCAGCCACCAGCGAGGATCAGTGTCGATGAAAACGCGGCGTCCTTGTTTGAGGTAATTCTCGATCAACGGAATGAATTGATCTCCGGGCCACCCTCCCCCCGTGCCGATTGTCTCCCAATCTCCTGCTCCGATCGCTTTCCAGTATGTGACGGCGATGGTCTGTGAGCCCGAGATCATCACGGCATTGCGAGGCAACTTCGCCAGTTGTTGGCGATAATCCCTGTTCATCGCCCGCCTTTGAATAAACTCCAGGCTTACAGGTCTGATGTAGACGCCAAAGGCGAGCGCAAGAGCCAACATGACAACCACGCAGGATGCGAAGGCAGGGCGCACGCCGCCAAAACGGCCCGTCAAAGTGTGCATCAGATAGTTGGCTGAGAGCGGCGCAAGTGCGGGCAAACCGGTTAAGAAGTAACGCCAGTTAACGGCCGTGCTGTAGTTGAAGAAGAGCAAAACATCAGCAAACATGCCCGTTGCCCCGAGTAGTAGCATCGGTGAAAACTTTCGCTCGCGTCCTTGCGTAAGCGCGGCAAATGGAAGCGCGAGAAAAACAAGCGGAGCACTGATAAAAAAATACATCAGATAAGGCCATAGGTTATGAATAGCTAGCGGATGCCGTGCCGATTCCTGCTGCATAGATTCACGCCAACCAAACCAGATCCCGCGATAGTACGCATCCGTGAGAAACCAGTACGCAAACCACCCCAGGGCGCACAAAAGAAAAATCAGGCACGAGACGGCGACGTAAAACAGCTCGCGGCGGCCCAACTTCCAGCCACAAGCAAACGGGGCTAGCACGAGCCATGGTACATAAAAACCTACTGTCTCGCGGAGATTCACCCCCAGTCCCAGAATAGCGGCACCAGCCATGATCATCCAGACGCGGCGTTGCTGAAGCCCTCGAAGGTGGACGATCAAGGCCACCACGAGAAGCAGGACGGAGGGAACGTCCGTCATTACCTGCCCACCGTAGAGCACAAAAATAGGCGACAAGGCGATAGACAAAGCCGCAATAGTGGCCGAATAGACCGAAGCTGTAACGTCGCGCGCCAACACCCAAGAGACAATCACTGCCAATGGTGCTTGAGCGACGACGGCGTATTTGAAGATGAGGTAAGCGTTTTCTGGTTGTACCTTGAAGAGCGCGTGGGCCAGTTCGTAGAGGGCGTGATTGCCAAAGATGAAGAGGTTACGGCCCAGCGCCATCGAAGAGGGATAGCCGGTCAGCGACAGCATTGTGTAATCGAGACCGTCCCAATCGCCAATAAAGGGATCAACGAAGTAGAGGATTAGAGCGAGAGAAAGCAGCGCCGGCGCAAGCCACCAGTGCCACAGCTCCCAAAATGAAAGCGGCAAGGTATGCCCTGCCGCCACCACGGAATCGTGATTTCTGTTCAGAATATCAGCCGTTTCGGGCGTGCTTGTCGTCAGGTGCGCTTGGTTCAACGAGTTGAGTTTCGACCGAAGCGTCCGGTCGTTTCACCATCTTCACGCGATTACCCTGCGCATTGTACTCAACTTCGTCCATGATGTTGTAGATAAGCAGGACGCCTCGGCCTGAGGTCTTGAATAAGTTGGCCGGATCGCAGGGGTCCGGAATGTCCTGGACGTTGAAGCCTTCGCCTTCGTCTTCGACAGTAAAACACGCTTCATGTGGAGACAACTCCGCGGTAATTCGAACGAGCTTTGTGGGATCGTTTTTGTTTCCGTGTTTTACGGCGTTTACAAAAGCTTCGTCGAGTGCGACGAAGAGATTTGAGCGTTCTGGTTTGATTACGCCAAGCCTGGAGACCCGTTCAAGCAGATACTGCAACACGCCGTTCATCAGCGCGATGTCGCTGGGAAGTTCAAACTCTATTTTTTCATGCACAAAAGGCAGCAGTGACGGATCATCAACGCATCGGAGCTTCTGCGAAAGCGTTTGCTCTACGATCTCTCTCAATTCGTCTTTGTTGTAGGGCAGCCTCAGGTAATTCGCCGCACCCATCTTGAAGGCTTTTACGATATCTGGCTGAGGGACTGCTGCTGCAACGGGAGTCAGCAGGTGCCTCCGTTGGAGTTCGCCGACTGGTTGGCCGTTGCTGTCGGAGTCTTCGGTGAGGTCGCTAATAATCAGATCAAACTGTTCCAAGTCATCTCGGGCAAGGGCCTCATCCCTATCGCCGATTACCATCACGTCGTGGCCCAGGCTACCCAGAACCTCTTCGAGTATGGCACGCAGTTCATCGTTATTATCGACGATGAGAATCCTACGTTTGTACATCCAACTCCAATCAAATCGTTGTGGAGGAGAGATGAGAGGGGTCGAGCGCGCCTCCCAAAGACATTGTACGACATTGCGTGCCGCCCTGTTCAAAATATATCAGAAGCAATGACGGGTGACGAGGACTGTAGGCAGCAGTGGCAGTCGGTGCCGTGATTTGGCCGCTTCCCAAGAGACCGATTCATCTTTATTGGTCTGCTTACGGCTCATCCAGGTTTCCGCTATACTCATATCCGTCTCGATTGAACATCTCATGCAAGCTTCCGCCGAACAACAAGTCAGGGCTGCGCGTCCAACAAAACGAGCCCTGGAACGCGTATACACCTTCGCCGACCTTTCAGCCTACCCTGGTAAGGAGCGCTTTCTGATCCAAACTGCGGACCTGGCGTTTTTCTTGCTTATCAAATTAATCGGGCGCACTGTGAAGTTTGAGATTGTGGGTTGGGAAAACTGGGAAGCCGCTTCACGAGAGGGCAGTATTCCCATCTACACCTTGTGGCACAACCGAGTTTTTCTCGCGACCCACTTCTGGCAAAGACGAGGCATCGTCGCGATGACCTCCCAGAGTTTTGACGGTGAATACATCGCCAGGTTCATGCAAAGATTCGGTTACGGCGCCGTGCGTGGATCGAGCACGCGCGGCGGCGCCGGCGCACTTGTCGAGATGGTAAGGCTCATGCGTGCCGGGTACCCAACAGCTTTCACCATCGACGGCCCAAAAGGCCCACGCTATGTTGCCAAGATGGGAGCCCTGTTGCTGGCAAAGAAAACTGGCTATCCGATATTACCGTTCACAATCACAGCTGCGAAATCCTGGCGCGTAAAAAGTTGGGATCACCTTCAAGTGCCTTGGCCCTTCACGCGTGCTCGCGTTGATATTGCTCCACCCATCTATATTCCCCCGGATGCGGACGAAGAAACCTCGTTAGAAAAACGTGATGAGCTGCAGCGAGCGCTTGACGACATTAATCGTCACGGTGAGGAATGGCGGGTCCAGGCAATGCGGAGCTAGAGTTCAAAGTCAATCGAGTTCTTGAAGGTGAAGCTTGAAACCGAAAGTCTTAAGATGAAAGCCGGTCTCAAGAAGAACTGAAACAAAATTATCCTCACGGAGCTTAAAACTCATGACAGAGTGGAAACATCCTGGCGGTAAATTGAGAGAGCTCGGCGCCGCCAGCCTCAATGAACAAGAGCTGCTCGCAATTTTGATCTCGACTGGTATCAAAGGGAGATCGGCGGAGCAGATTGCCGCAGAGACGTTGCAACAGTTTGGATCACT
>JBGPNE010000011.1:0-14940 GCA_041487335.1 Pyrinomonadaceae bacterium | reverse complement strand
GCAAAACGTCGTGGGGGCTCTCCAGCAAGCAGGCTATATATCGTCTTAGCGAGTGAATAGATATCCGCGGCAGGCGTCACATGCTCACTTGATGACGAGAGCGAACCGCTATCGAGTTGCGCGGTCTGGACCAGTGGATTGTGTTCGGGGGCAGAATAGATGTTTGTGCCGACCCGAGTGATCGCGCCTTCAGTCGCCTCAAACCGGGCGACACCAAAGTCAGCAATTTTGACGACCTGCCCGTCGGCCGTGAGCAAAAGATTCTGAGGTTTGATATCGCGGTGAATCACACCACACCCGTGCGCATGAGCCAGTCCCGAGCAGACCTGCTCGAGGTAGAAAAGCATCTTGTCGATTGAGAGCGGGCGACTCCGTGAGCGGGCCGCCATGTCTCCTCCCGGCAAATATTCGAGCACGATGTAATGGAAAGTTGTACCCTCGAGATCAATTGCGGTTCCGTGTCCGAGCCGACTGATGATATTGGGATGGCGAACGCGATCCAGTGCGACAGCCTCATTTTGAAAGTTTGATACGAGAGTTCGCTCCAACTCGGCATCCGGCGTGTCCTGGAGCGACATATTCAGTGCCTTGATAACAATTGTGCTGGGAGCGCCTTCTGGAGCGGCATTGTCATGTGCGACGTAGATTTCCGCATAGCTGCCGCGCCCCAAACATTCCAGAATGTCGTAGCGGCCGTCGAGTCTGCTTTGTTGTAGCTTGAGTTCGGGCATCAGTTCGCGTTTATTCAAGTCAAATCGCGCTCCATTAGATGCTTCGCAAAAGGGTTCGCAGCCATCAATTCACAAATAAACAAAACCCAGGTTTGCGCATTTTGCGCGTTGTGCTTCACGGGCGGGACGCCCGCGCTACTCGCAGGGCAATTCACGGGGAGTTGGCATTGGCTGGCTTCTTCAGCATCTCATCAAAATGCGTTAAGGCCCTGGGTTTGTCTTTGTCTGATTTCACGGTGATGGCGGCAAGTGCCAGTGTGGCTTCTTTTCGAACTGTAGAGTTTGCGGGAGACGGATTGGCGTCGGCTTTGGTAATTGTCTGTTCAAAGGCTATAGCTGCTTCCTCGTTATTTCCGGAGAGTAGGGAAGCCCGACCGTAGAGATATAGAAACTCTGGATCTGCTGACTCCAGTGGATTCTGAACGCCCTGGTTAGCTAGCTCTTTCTTCATTTCACTTGCGAGCCATTCGTTGGGTTCCCGGTCGACTTCGCGACGGGCCCGCTCGAATTTCAATAGCGAATCTTCCACCACGGCGGGTGAGGTTGAAACTTGCGGTATCGTCTGGCTGGCCTGTGGGAGAAAAGGTATTTGCCCCTTGTACCGCGTGCCAGCATAGAAGGCTCCAGCAACGACAACCAGGAAAATGAGAAACAGAAAAGCGCGGGCGAGCGACCTGCCGAAGCCACCTTTAGAATCGGGCGAATCGATAATATTCAACGGCTGGTCCGAATTGAGCGGGACTCTTTCCTGATCGGTGCGTGAAGGAAAAGCTATGGGAGACGGCGGCACCAGAGTACTTGTGGCTACCTCAGGATTCATGGAAAGGTTCGTTTGCTGACCCGCTGGCTCTCGAACGTCGGCCAATTCCGACTCTGGTGAGACCGTGCTCTCCAACTCTTCGAGCCGCCGGTCAGCGGGAACTGGATCACCCACGCGGACCAGAACAGCTGTTAAATTGTCTTCTGCCCCTCGCTCGTAGCAGCGTTGCTTTAACTCGTTGCAAACCGAAGCTAAATCTTGATGCACAATCAACAACTGCCTTAGTTCGTAATCCGGAATATGACGGGTTATGCCGTCAGTGCAGAGCAGAAACTGCGTGCCGTTTTCGACCTCTATGGTCTTCATATCAACTTCAACACCGTGTTCCGCGCCGATAGCTCGGCTGATCACGTTCTTGCTGGGATGAGTCTCTGCCTGCTGGGGAGTCATGCGGCCGGCGCGTACTTCCTCCTCAACGACAGAGTGGTCTTCGGTTTCACGAATGAGTTGGCCCTCTGGTGTTAGTCGGTAGAGCCGAGAATCACCAACATGTCCTACGGTCGCGATGTTTCCCCTGAGATGAAGCGCAACAATCGTTGTCGCCATCATTGAAAACTTCGCGTGATCTTGCGCCATTTGATAGATGGAGGCATTTGCTCGCTGAATCGCGAGTTCCATCAAGTCTTCGATGTCAGCACCATCAACCTGATGACGAAAAGCTTCATCGAGAACTTCGATGGCAGTCTGCGAAGCCACTTCTCCAGCTTCTGCTCCACCAACACCATCCGCCACCGAAAAAATACCGCGCTCGCTGTCGGCGAGGAACGAGTCCTCGTTTAGCGGGCGTCTTTCATTCAAACCACGGTCCGTTATGGCCGACGACTGAAGCGATAAGGTTTTGTTGGGCTGGGTCATTGGACCGCCTCCAGATTAACTAATGCAGAGCGTGACGCGGGTGCCCTGCTGGCAAGCATTTTGTCGCTCGCATTACGATGAGAAAAGGCCATCAACATGCCTAGCATCGCAAAGCTGGTAATCAGACTAAACCCCCCGTGGCTAACGAATGGTAGTGTGATTCCGGTCATCGGCAAAGCCCGCAGAATTCCTCCGATGTTTACCAGAGCTTGAAAGCCAACAAAGGCCGTCAAGCCGGCCGCACAGAGCTTCGTAAACATATCACGCGCATCAAGGGAAATACGAACACCAACGGAGACGAAAACTATCACCGCAAGAATAACTATCGCACCACCGGCCAAGCCCATCTCTTCGGCGATTGCCGCGTAGACATAATCGGAGTCGGCGATCGGAATCACTTCCGGATAGCCCAGGCCGAGCCCTCTTCCCGTGGTTTTACCTGACGCAATTCCGAAAACAGCCTGGGCAGGTTGAAAGGCAAGCTTGTCAAACCAGACATCCACATTCACGCTCTTCTGCATCGCGGGACTTTGCTCAGCCAACTCTTTCAGTTTGGGATCTTTGTTGACAGCGTCCTGATAGTCCTTTTTCCACCAGGAAACTTCAGGTGAAGGTGGATCAAACCCATCGAGCCAAAGATGGAAGCGTTGCTGAATACGGGCGGGAAGCATGGCTTGAATGGGTCTTGCGATAGTCGGCAGCAGCGGCACCTTCTCTTGGATGTCTCGCGGCAATGCGCCGACGACTAGAATACTAATTACCAGCAACACCGAACCGACGAATAGAAGGAGCTGCGGCCAGCGGCGCACGGCGACGAGATATAGCGTCGTGTACGCACCACTGAAGATTAGCATCTGGCCAAAGTCCTTCAGCGCAAAGAAGGGCACGAAAGGAAGCATCGCCATAACCAGCAGAGGAACCACGTCGCGAGCCCGCGGAATTCCCCAGTAGGTCTCCGCCAGGTCTTTGTAACGCGCCGTCAGGATTCCCGCGAAGCCAACCAGGAAAGGAATTTTGGCGGGTTCCCAGGGCGTCATGTTGCCCAGGGTTTTGCCGGCACTTGATGTGACCACGGCGGCGGCTAATGGTAGAAGTGTGAACAAGACGATGATGAAGCTGTTGCGTTGAAGCCACAAGAGGAAGCCATCGCGCACGCAAAATGAGTAAGCTAGCGCACACGCTATACAGGAGAGAATCGGAATCCACGTGTAGCTTGATGTCAATGCGTTCCAGAGCGAGTAAGTTGATTCGCGACGTGGTAGCTGATTCAGATCTATTGGCTGTGCGGGCGTTGGCGGTAGCCCCATCAATTGCTTCTTTGCCGGATCGTAATTCTCCATGATATACCGCGTGCGAAGCGCGTCCATCTTTTCTTCACGGGCGCCGGCTTTGTTTCTGGCGTTGTACTCCGGATCGCTATAGAGACGATACTGGACCAACATGCCTATGGAGAAGAGCAGAATTGCGATCGTAAAGAGGATCCAGTTGCCCGCGAATCTCATGGACCGCGATAACCAGATGACCAGAACCAACAGCGGCAGGAACATTAACAGATCGCGCACCGCGCCGATGATTGAAGTTTCGTACCCGCGGAGCAGACCCGCACGGTGTATGCCCACATAGCCGGCGATCTCAAGCGCGACTATCAGAACGATTACAAAAAGGTGTGACGATGCGCGGTTTTTCATGACTCTTAACACCCACGCTTCAACCGGGTGTGTTCGTCCTACAAAGTACTCATCGTACGTTCTCTTGCGGTTTGTTTGCTAATGATACTCTTGGCTGGCGCTGATTTCCCGGTTGTCCCTTTTGACTGCTTGCTGTTTTGAAATACCCCAGGTCTCGGGCTTTCATCACCAAAGCAGCGGCAATCGGAGCGGCAGATTTCGAACCATAACCCCCACCTTCAACAATCACCGCCATCGCGAGCTGTGGATGCTCCAAAGGAGCGATGCACAAAAACCATGCGTCGATCCGGGGATGGTCCTCATCCATGATCGTCTCTTCATACTCGCGAATGACGTTGCCCCTGCTGTCCTTCTCTATCCGATGCCTTGTTTTCGCTTCGCCCGTTTTGGGATCGAATACTGGTACGACCTTCTGCGCTGTGCCGGTCTTACCTCCGGTGTTAATTCCTGCTGCATTGACTGGCGCAAAAACCCCTCGCGCGGTGCCTCTCGATCCACCGGTCACGCGGCCCATAATGTCGCGCAACCGTTGAGCAGTTTGGGGCGGCAACACCGGCTTGAAGACTTCTGGCGGACTATTGAACTCGATCTTTGGTTTCATTAGCTTGCCTTCCATGTTGGCAATCGCCGCCGCAGCCAGGGCCATCTGGAAGGGCGTCATCTGACCCGCGTAACCCTGCCCATATCCCATTAGTGCGAGGTCATATCTGGTGACCTGTTTGCCGGTAACTATCGTCGCCTCGCGTGGCGCGAGCGCGCGCTTGATGGCATCGGTACTCGCATTCCAGATCTCCGGTTCCTTTCGTCCTTGCAAGGCTTCCGCGGGCGTATCGTAGGTTCCAATGCCGAGCAATTGCGCCGCTTGCTTGAGTTTCTCGGCCCCGAGCTTCACACCCATTTGAGCAAAATACTGATTACAAGAAACCTCAAACGCCGTATCGATGCCGATTCTGCCGTGCACCTCGCCCGCGCCGCCGTCATCGAAGATCGCATTTGCCCCTGGCGCCGCGACGAAGCCCCCGCCGCTGCATGTGAATTCCGTGTCCTGATAACCAGCGAGGAAAGCGGCGGTCATCGTCACGGTCTTGAAGGTCGAGCCCGGAATGTAGTAAGCGCCGAGCGCGCGACTCACCAGCGGACGATCGCGCTGGTTGGCCTCCAGTCGAATCCATGTTGGCTCGTCCTCAACTTCTTTCAGACTGTAGGAAGGCTCGCTGTAGAGAGCAAGAACTTCGCCAGTCTGCGGATTTAGAACAACGATTGCGCCGTGCTTTCCTTTTAACTGATCGACTGCCGCCTGCTGCAGTTCTCGATCTATGGTCAGCCGCACATCTGTGTTGCCTTTGAACTGGATGCTCTCGCCTTTGACAACCTGCAGCGCCTCTGGTAAGGCCCCACTTTGCACACCAAAGAGTGCGCGTTCCAAACCCGGATCACCTCGGTCCGAACCGAAAATATGGGCCATCGCTTTGTCCATTGAATACTCTCGCGAGATTTTCCCGCTCGCATCACGATGATAGAAGGCAAGCGCTCTATCAAGTTTGCCGCTGCGGTCGAGGATCCACCCACGCAAAGTCGATTCTGCCAAACGCCGGTTGCGAAGATCTTTGTAGCTAAGTTCCTGAAGCTTTTGATTCGTGTCCTCCGCGTATTGGGTCCAGTAGAGGTGAAAACCAAATAGTCCAAATGCCAGTAGGACAAACAGCCAACGCAAAGCTCGGAGACCTCTGTTGGTGGAAGTTGAGCCAAGGCGTCGCCTTACTGCGACCGGAAGATCTTCGGGCAGGGCTGTGACCGATGACGAAGTTCGACGGCGATTTCTAAAAAGCGACACCAGCAAGAGCAGGACGATGAGCGAAAAGCCGCCGACGTAAACCAGGGTGAGCAGCGCGGGCATTCTCTCAGGGACGTGAGTAACAACTGGCGTGGGCGACGAAGATTGAAGCTGCAAGAGAAATGACATTGTGGCGAATTATTTAGCTAGGCAAACATTCTCCGCGCAACCTTCGAGATCTCTCTAGTCTCTGCGGTGAGCATTTTCCAACATAAGTTCACCCGGGGAGACACTGAGAAAACAGAGGACGCACCTGAGGTTTATTCAGTCTTCCGAAAACGAACTTCGATATCACCAAAACCAACGACATCACCATCTTCAATCTGCCGCGCCTCGCCATATGCTATGCGGCGGCCGTTGATATATGTGCCATTTGTTGATCCGGTATCGGCGACGAGCAGCGTCCCCTGCTGGTTCATCACTAAGGCAGCATGAATCTTCGAAACACTCGTGTCGTTCAAAGAGAGATCATTGTCTGAAGCGCGGCCCACGTTCAATCGCTTGCCTCCGGGCTTGAAGACCAGAGGTATTTCGTGCGCTCGATCGCGGGTTATCACTCGAGCAATGATTGGGACATCCGGTATCGACGGGGAGAGTTGTTGCTGGTTCTCCCCGCCAGCCTCGCCACGCTTTGCTTCATCCTCCCGTTTCAATTCTTCTTCAAATTCTCCAAATGTCGGATCCACTGAAATGCCGGTGGTGAAAATATCTACCTCGGTCTCCACCGCGACCGGGGCGAGCGTGCGATAGCGCTGATCGTTTATGTGATCGATAGCGGCGGCGAGTATTTCATGTTCAAGCTCCTTTAGAATCTCTGGCGGAGCTTCTGAATGCGTTCCCCATTCAACCTTGAGCTTCAGGTGATGCGGCGCTAATCGTCCCTTGCGTCCCTCATCGCGCACGCGCTCGTCGATGAGACGCTTCATTCGCTCAATCAGTTGCGAAGTTGTGAGTCCGCCCTGCGGTGCGACAGTGCGGCCAAACTTCCGATCGACTACATCGCCCATGCCTTCCAGCACCCGCCGCAAAAGGCGCTCGGGCAATGCTTCTTCTCGTCGCTTCTTGGGAACAGGCTTTAGCTCTTCACTCATCAAACAAGATACGCTTACTCGTTCGGGACGGTTCGGTGCCGCCCAGTCGGTGTCGGGTGCCCGGCTGCCGGTTTTTGTTGCCGGACCTGCATCCTTTACTGGCATCTGGCACTTGGCACGTGCTACCCGTTACCTAACACCCAGCACCTGTTCAAGTCCGATGACAAAAACGCAGTCCATTCATTGACTGCGCTGGAAGGGAACTGGATACTCGAAAACGGCGCTATTCTAGCTGAAAGCCCGCCGTGGTAGTAGGGCGAATCTCCCTGGTTGCCCCTGGCTTGGGCTGGAACGGCATGCAACTGACGGCCAGCCGCGCCGCCGCTGATGCTACCCTTCGGCTTTCTACGGAGATGAAACCTTATGAAATTACAAAGGAAAGGTGTTGAACTTATTGAGGTGTATCGGTATATAGACGTTTGGATGAAGCGTGAAGGACGGTGGTAATGTATAGCTACCGAATCCTACTAAATCAACAGCCGTGAGGCGTACAAGAATGGACAAGAATAAGAAGCGGCTTAAGCAGGAGTACAAACAGAACCCCAGACCAATGGGTGTTTTCCTGATACGGTAACCGGGGATACAACGAACGGAAACCAGGGAAAGAAGAGATGCTGAGACGAATCGCGGCCAACCGGTTGCGTGAATTCTGAAAACCTGTGCGGGGGCAGATGAATCAGCAGCACGAAGAACTCAAGGTCTTCATTTCGAGCCGGGAATCAACCTGCGATGAGTGTGGCGAGAATCTTGGCTCGAAAGCCTGGATCACTCTGATCAGAGACAAAGGCGCTTTGTGTCTGGCGTGTGCCGATCTGGATCACCTGTCCTTTCTTCCCTCAGGCGACGCGGCACTGACCCGTCGCGCCCGCAAGCACTCGACTTTGGCTGCCGTTGTCTTGAAATGGAGTCGGGCGCGGCAGCGGTATGAGCGCCAAGGACTGCTAGTCGAAGATGGGGCACTGAATCGGGCAGAGGAGGAATGCCTGGCGGACAGTGAGGCAAGAAGCCGGCGAAATGAGCGCTCCGCCGTCCGCAGACAAGAATCTGATCGTAAGTATGTGGAGCAATTTGCCAAACGCGTCAGGGCACTCTTCCCCAGGTTGCCCGCAGGACGAGAGCAAGTTATAGCCGAACATGCCTGCCTTAAATATAGTGGTCGTGTTGGCCGTTCCGCGTCGGCAAAAAGTTTGGCGGAAGAGGCGGTGCGCTTAGCGGTAATTGCTCACGTTCGGCATACAGAAACAGACTACGATACTCTGCTGGCGAAGGGTTACGATAGACAAGAAGCCCGGGCCGCAGTGAGAGAGACCGTTGGTCTGGTATTGGTAAGATGGGAAAGAGAGGAGTGAACCGCTCAACACGAACTGCCGAACACCTTGCACTGAAATGAGGACATCTGTAGAGGCGTTGGTCCAAAAGATGTCAGAGCGGATCTTGTACTACTTGAAGGAAACGGCAGGAAGCTTCATAATCCCTGCGATGAGCGAAGAGAACACGCAGAATATGCTGGATGGCCGTTCTTTTGAAGAGCGAGTCTTTGCTCGTTTCGACGCGATGGATGCGCGTTTTGACGGGATTGAAAAGCGACTTGAGTCGTTGGAAAGCCAAGCCGAAAAGCGGGCACTTGAGACAAAGCCGATTTGGGAGCGGGCGTTGGCTGAAATCCTTGAAGTAAAGGGGAGCCTTGCCAACCTCGAACGTAAGATTGATGTTCTCAGCCGCGATATAATCCAAGTTCGTCCTGATCAGGCGCATGTAGAAGATCGGCTCGATAAGATTGAATCCAAGCCCATGCAGTAACCTTCTTCCAGATTCTTCTAGTCCTTCGACCACACAAATAAAAGCAATCGCCGGAGCGCCTCATGTGCGCTGCTCTCTCTGCCTTGCTGCTTCGTAAAGCACAATTGAGGCGGCGACCGCGACATTGAGACTCTCAACATTTCCCTGCATGGGAATCTTGACAGACTGGCCCGCCGCGGCGACTTCATCTGGCGTAAGACCCGTCGCTTCCGGTCCCACAATTAAAGCTCGTGATCGCTTCCAATCGATGTCGGTATAAAGAGTTGCAGCTTCAACATCAGCGCATACAGTCTTGATGCCGCGTTGCCTACACCACGCAAGAATGTCGGAGTAGCCTGGGCCCATCCAAAAAGGAAGCCGGAAAGCAGAGCCCATCGCTCCGCGCAAAGCCTTAGGCGAAAATGGATCGGTAGTATGCTCCGTTGTTATCACTCCGGTTACCCCTGCGGCTTCCGCACTGCGCACAATCGCGCCGACGTTTACCGGATTATTGATGCCGTGCATGACCACGAGCAGAGGTGGCGCGTCCTCGCTGATCTGTAATCTGGCTTGCCCGGACACTGGCCGCGCTGCCAGGGCAATGATTCCCTGCGGAGTTTTTGTGTAGGAGATGGTAGCCAACAACTTTTCGCTGACGGAAGCGAGCCGGTCACAGATTCTACTAAGTTCTCCAAGCAGATTCGCCGCTCGTTCTTTCTGCGCAATCTCTTCAGAGTAAATAACCGCTTCAATGTCCAGCCCTGAGCCCAGTGCCTCTTCGCAAAGTCGCAGCCCTTCAACAAAGATAAGCTCGGTCATCTGGCCATCGCGCACGGCGCGGGCGCGGCGGAGCAGGGCATTGTCGTGGCTGGTGATGATAGTTGGCTTCATGCGCCTATTCCCAAAGATCAATCTCCGCCCAGATGGGCCAGTGATCGGAGACATTCAAAGGCCGGGCAACACCCCAGCGTGTGATATTCAGATCTCGAACAAAAATCCAGTCGGCGTGCAAACGAATACCCGCACCGCGCCAGGTCGCGGTGCCCGAGGGAAACGGGGTAATAAAACCGCGAGCCTCGAGCAGGCGCCGGGTGTCATTACACTTGCGCCGTGACAGCGTGTTGAAGTCGCCGAGCATAACAGTCGGTCTTTTGGATCTATCGGCGAGATCAAGCACGACTTCGAGTTGTTCAATCTGGCCATTCGCAGAAGAATGCGGATCAATATGAGAATTGAATATCCGAATGGCGCGTGCACCAACTCTGATCGTAGCCCCGACAGAAAGACGAGGCCGCCAGGCACATTCCTTCCATGGCAGATCGATTCTTGTGACATCTTCGAGAGGAAAGTGGCTCAGGAGGGCCACGCCAGTATCGCCGGGGTCGTGAAGTCCGATCTGTTCCTCAAAATCCAGCCACCACTGCCGCGGTTTTGGCTTTTCACCCCGCGGAATTCCCGCGGGCACGTGAACCCACGACATGTTCAACGCTGCTGCCAACTCGCGAGCAACGTGATGTCCTCCGGCGCGGGCAGTCTGCTTGTCAGCCTCCTGTAATGCTAGAATGTCCACTGGCGGCAAACATGAGCCTTCGGAGAATAGGCGCGCAGCAAGACGAATATTCGCTGCGACATGTTCGGCCCTACGTCGTGGGTAATTGAAACCCACCTTGCGAAGCAGACCCGTGGAAATGAGAAATTGGCCCACGGCGTAGCGGATGTTGTAAGAAGCAATGACTAGCTTCGAGCGTATGCTGTTGGTAGTCTCGCGGGGAGCAATATCGCCAAACTCAACTCTGACAGACTCAGGAATCGAGGAAACAACAGTTTGCTCGGTAATGACCATCGAGACTATCTTTACGCGAAATGAACTAGATTACAAAACGATAGAGCCACCGGTCAGACTAAGTTGATTGGTTGAGTGTAAACTGAGTGTTGCCCCTGGCAGCATTTGAAAATAGCCTAGCAGTCCACGACTGGGATGAAATCGCAAATAACAGTTCATGAGCAGCAGAACCGTAATAGCAGCCGTTGACGACATGTTTTTCGCTGCGAAGATTCGCGCCGTCGCCGAGCACCTCGGTGTGGAAGTTCGTTTCGTGCGCAGTGCGGATGCTTTAATCGCCAGCGCTCGAGAAAACAAGCCCGATCTGATTATTGTTGACCTGCAGTCGCAGAAGATTGACCCGATCGAAAGCGCAAATCGGTTGAAAACAGACGACGATTTGAGCCCGATACCCGTTTTAGGATTCTTCTCACATGTGCTTACCGAGTGGCAGCAAAGGGCGAAAGATGCTGGCTACACGCACGTAATGCCCCGCTCTGCATTCTCAAGCAGATTACCTGAAATTCTGAACGGACAGATCTGAAACCGCGGCTGTCAGGGACTCACGGCCGCAGGCGCAATCACTTCATGTATCGCTCGCACTTCGCTAACGAGCAGTTGATACTGTTCAAGCGTTAAGGCCTGCGCGCCGTCGGACAGCGCATGATCCGGCTGGTCGTGAACTTCGACTATCAAGCCGTCCGCTCCCACTGCGACACCTGCGCGGGCAAGTGGTGTAACCATGAAATTCTTTCCCGTGCCATGCGACGGGTCGACAATCACAGGCAGATGCGAGATGCGGCGCACTGCCGGTATGGCGGCAAGATCCAATGTGTTGCGCGTGTGCTGTGCGAAGGTACGAATACCGCGCTCACAAAGAATTACCTGGTAGTTGCCCTCAGACATGATGTACTCCGCCGCGAGCAACCATTCGTCGAGTGTGGCTGAGAGTCCACGTTTAAGCAGCACAGGTAATTGCGACTTGCCCACGCGCCGCAACAACGAAAAGTTTTGCATGCTGCGAGCGCCGATCTGGATGACGTCGCCGTAGCGTTCGACCAGATCAACTCCAGATTCATCGAGAGCTTCGGTGACTATACGCAGGCCGTAAGTTTCGCGAATCTCTGCCAGAATCCTCAGACCTTCCTCGCCCAGTCCTTGAAACGCGTAAGGCGATGTGCGGGGCTTAAATGCGCCCCCGCGAAAGAATCTTGCGCCACTTCGCCGTACAGCTTCCGCGACCGCGAAAGCCTGAGCGCGACTCTCAATCGCACACGGGCCAGCAATAATCGCCAGCTCGTCAGCGCCTATGGTGGCGTCACCGACGCGAACAATAGTCTTTTCAGGACGAATGTCGAGGGTGATCAGTTTGTAAGGCTTGCTGACACGAATTGCTTCCGCAACACCTGCAAGTGTCTCGAAGTGAGAAGGATCGACCGCGCCCTGATTTCCCGTGATGCCAATCGCCGTGCGCATTGCGCCGGGCATCGGATGGGCCTTGTAGCCGAGTTCCTCAATAACGCGTACGACGGCCTCAACCTGACCGTCGGTCGCCTCAGCTTTCATGACGATTAGCATAATATCAACGCTGTAGCTCGGGTCGCGTATGCCGACTTGCGGATCCGCCCGTGGGAGTCAAAATAATTCTTACTTTAACCGAAATGAGCGCTTCATCAAAAGTCCGCGACAGTGGACATCCGATTCTTCGCAGTCCTACATCCTCTCAGGAACAGCGATTCCCAGCGTCGCGAGGGCCGACGTCAATTGGCGCCGCGTAATATTTGCCGCGGCCATTAATACGGCCTTCCTGGTCAGGTTCTCTTCAGCAATAATTCGATGCCGGTGATAAAAGAGGTTGAATGCGCGTGCAAGGTTAAATGTGTACTTCGCGAGATTAGCGGGTTCCGCCGACGCCGCACACTGCAGGATCACATCATCGAGCCGTTCCGCCGTCATGACCAACGACCAGATCTCCGTTCCCGATTCGCCTGTCAGCGTTTGAGACACTGCCAAGTTAATCTGAGCATCGCTTGTGGCTCTTTCCATCAGATCCTCCGCGGCTTTGAGTGATTCATCATCGAGCTTGCGAAAGATGGAATTCGCACGAACCGCAGCATACTGGCAATACGGACCCGTTTCACCTTCGAATGACAGAGCTTCCTTAAAGTCGAACGCAATGACCGAGTTTCGCGAGAACTTCAGCAGGAAATAGCGTAAAGCACCTACGGCAATAGCATGAGCTGTGGCGTGCATCTCCGCCACTGAGAGTTCCGGGTGGCGCGATTCGACCTCGCGCAGAGCATTGGCCTCGAGTCGATCAATAAGATCGTCGGCTTTTACGCCGAGGCCTTTGCGGCCACTCATTTCAATAAACGGCCTAGCGCGATCTTCCTCGCTCAACTGAATCCCCAGCTCTTCACAAGCGGCTGGGGAGAGCGCAACCATTTCATAAGCAAGGTGGACACTAGCGTCCTTGCCTGCCTCGGGTACCACAGCCGCAACTCCCCGGGCAACGATCTCCTGCGGATACGACTGCCTCGAGTCGATTACGTTATAAACGGCTGTGCCGCCGCCAAAGTGTGGTCGTTCGATGCCCGCTTCTTGTTCAGCGGCAGGATCCGTTGTGGTAACCCAGGCAATGTGGTCATCTGGATACGTGCGGAAGGGTTTGTAATTGAAATCAAGACCCAAATGGCCCAGCTTCCAGAGTTGATAAGCGATGTCCTTTCCGGTGTAGGTCACTGTCCCATTCGAGCGCACGATGATCTTGTCGGCTTCGTGCTCTTCGGTGCCGGTATGTGATTCAAAAGGCATTACCCAACAGCCTTTGGTGCGTCCTTCTGTCTCGAAGCGAATGACGCCGGCCGCCTTCATCAACTCGAACGCCCTTTCCCAGAAATGCAGGTGAAGAATCTCTGACTCACGCGCGAGCAGATCGTAACGAATGCCCAGGCGCTCCATCGTGTCGAGAATGCACTCGACATTTCGCGTTGCTACGTAATCTGCCAGTTCGGCAGTCGGATTATTTCCTTCTTCGAGGGCATGCAGAATTTCGCTGCGTAGTTTGAGCCTCTCTGCATTTTGCTCTGAATTAGGATTGCCGTCGCGATAGAAAACACCGACTTTCGTGTAGAGGTCCCAGCAGTAGTAATCGAAAGGACGACTCCCGGGAAGGGAACTGTTCAGTGCCTTGATGTCTTTGAGTGTCATGTGTTCGATGTGCACGAAGCCGACAACCACATCGGCAACCTGAACGCCGGTGTTGTCAATGTAGTTTTGTACTTCGACTCGATTGCCGGCGGCCTGCAGAATTCGAACGAAGGTGTCGCCGAGCACGGCATTTCGTACATGTCCGATGTGAGCGGCTTTATTTGGATTGATGCTGGTGTGCTCAACCATCTTCTTCGGTTGCGCCTCCGAAGATGCAGGCTGCGTGGGCGCGCTGCTCGAACCTTCAGAGGCAAAAAGCAATAGCAACTTAGCACGGTCGAAGAAGATATTGAGATATCCTGCACCGGCGACCTCCACACGAGCTACTGAGTCACTAGCTTGTAACTTCTCCTTCAATTGTTCGGCAATCGAACGTGGCGCCAGCTTGACACCGGTGCCTTGTTTGATCAGTTTTGCCAGCTCGAAGGCGACTGGAAATGCCAGATCACCAAGTTCGGGGCGTGGTGGTGCTTCGGCGTTTACTTGTTCCAGCTCAACGCCAAAAAGTTCTAGCGCGGCCGCTTGCACGCGCTGCTTTACTCCGTTTTGAATCTCTATGAAACTCACTGTGATTGTTGCAGCCTCAGATCTTCAAGTCTTGCAAAAGCCTGAGAGTATAGCTTAGTCGATTGCCGCTCTGCCAATTACGAAATTGGGCGTTGGTGATGAAGAGATTCTCAAGCAATACGGCAGCGATTAGCGCAACATCGGCGCTTTTATCGCTGCCGTCCATGCTGTACGGTTCTATTGTTGCAATCGTGGTTAGTTTTGGTCCTCGTCGTCGTCCCTGTCGTGCCTGTTGACCGGCCTCAGGTAGTGCTTGAATGCGAAGCTACCAAGTTGCGTGCCTTGTTTCAATCCCTGTCTGGTCGCCGTGCGAAAGTGGAAGCCGACCCAGATGCGCGCCAGGCCACACTCTTTAGCCGCTTGGGAGAAGCTGTGATACGAGCGCATCGCCCCACCCGGAGAGGTTGAGGTAGTAATGCTGAAATCGAAATGATCGCGGCGGAAGAAGGAGGCCAGCACCTTCGCCGCCGCCGCGTTGTAGATGCTGTGTCGAGATTCACCTGCTGAGTTGGAGCCAGGGTGACCAAAACGCGGTAGGCTGCT
>JBGPNE010000010.1:0-17418 GCA_041487335.1 Pyrinomonadaceae bacterium | reverse complement strand
TGGCCTAGTAATCGCAAATGAAGCGATAATTCCAGGCCGATTCTTTATACATAATGAAGCATTGGATTTTTGCATTGCCGCTGAATCATACCGACTAAACCGTGTTCACGAGATCTTCGCCTCAATATTGCGCGATGAATTCGCCTCAATATTGCGCGATGAAATAGCAGCGTCGCGTCGGCTTGAAGCGATTGCCTTTGCTCGTACTCCGGTCCACGTCTATAGGAACGAAGTTCTACTGCAAGCAGGCAGCGGGGAAGTCGCCTAATATCCTTGGTTAGACATCCGCGATAGTCTGAGATAGTATTCTGTTACTTATATGGCTAAAAGGTTTCAACCCCTTAACAAGCTCCTCCTAACGGTGCCGCTTCTGCGCCGCGCGTTCTGAGCGCGGTCTGTCGGGGCGGCGAATCCTTATTCCAAACGAAATAGTCTCGGCATAGTCCAAGCATAGGCTTGGCGGCCGCGGCAATGCTTTAGTGAAGCTTTTGCGTTCGTTAGAATTCGTGTTAAGTGTAGATCATCAGCAGGGCGAAAATAGTCATGGACGAAAAATATTTTCCAGAAGCGATCGAAAAAAAGTGGCAACAGCGTTGGGAAGAAACGCGTGCGTTTGAAGTCAGAAACGACGATCCGCGGCCCAAATTCTATTGCCTCGAGATGTTGCCTTATCCTTCGGGATTTCTCCACATGGGCCATGTGCGCAACTACTCCATTGGCGATGCCTTGTCCTGGTACAAGCGCCTGCAAGGCTTCAAAGTGCTGCATCCAATTGGTTGGGACAGCTTTGGTCAACCAGCGGAGCAAGCCGCGATCAAACGCGGCGTGAACCCCCGCGACTGGACCGAAGAGAACATTGCGCACATGCGGGGCCAGCTCAAGCGTCTCGGAATCAGTTACGACTGGTCACGCGAAATCGCCGCGCACCAGAAGGACTACTACAAGTGGGATCAGTGGTTCTTTCTAAAAATGTATGAGCGCAACCTGGCATACAAGAAGATGTCACCAGTCAACTGGTGTCCCAGGGAGGGCACTGTGCTTTCGAATGAACAGTCATCGGGCGGGGTGTGTTGGCGCTGTGGCACGGCTGTAGAGAAGAGAGACCTCGAACAGTGGTTCTTTCGCATAACTGATTACGCGGAACAACTCGTCGAGCAGATGAAGCAGATCGAAGCGGGCTGGCCCGAGAAGGTGCTCAAGCGCCAGCGTGATTGGGTGGGCCGCAGCGAAGGCGCCTACATCGACTTCGTCGTGAAAGGCAGCGACAAGAAGATCCGTGTGTTCACCACGCGTATCGACACGATCTTTGGGGCCACAGCCATAGTGCTAGCGACCGAGCATCCGCTCATTCGTGAGCTACTCGAAGGCTCGTCGTTGAAGAACGATGTGCTGGAATTTGCGCAGAAGGTCAATGCAGAAAGAGCCCGGCGCTCGGATCCAACGGAAGAAGAAGAGAAAAAGGGCATTAACACCGGTGTGCTCGCCATCAATCCGTTCAATGGCGAGAGCATTACGGTCTGGGTGGCAAACTATGTCTTGATGGACTATGGCACCGGCGCAGTGATGAGTGTGCCTGCTCACGACGAACGCGATTACGAATTTGCGCAAAAGTATTCACTGCCAATCAGACAGGTGATCGCGCCGGTGTCTCATAGCCAGGAACGAACCGAACCGCTTTCCACAACCGGAACAGATCAATCTGCAGAGATGACGCACGCGTTTACCGACTATGGCGTCTTGATCAACAGCGGTGAGTGGGGCGGTAAACTGTCGGCAGTGGCCATGCGCGAGATGGCTGAGCATGCCGAGAAAGATGGCTTTGGCCGCGCAGCCATTACTTATCGGATTCGCGACTGGGGAATCTCTCGCCAGCGTTTCTGGGGAGCGCCCGTTCCCATCGTCTACTGCGATCAATGCGGCATCGTACCAGTTCCTTATGAAAATTTGCCGGTTGTGCTGCCGGAGACCGCGGAGTTCACGGGCACAGGTCAATCACCGCTGGCTGGCGTTGCAGCATTCGTGAACACTACGTGTCCAGAATGCAAAGGTCCGGCCAGGCGGGACACCGACACGATGGACACGTTTGTGGATTCTTCGTGGTACTTCTTCCGCTACTGTGATCCGCGAAACGAATTCGCTCCCTTCGATGCGGCCATCGTCAAAGAATGGACGCCGGTGGATCAATACATCGGAGGCGACTCCCACGCCGTGATGCACCTGATTTACACGCGTTTCTGGACCAAGTTTATGCGTGATATTGGCCTCGTCTCGTTTGATGAACCAGTGAAGAAACTGCTCACGCAAGGCATGGTGACAAATCGTGTTGCAGGTACGGACGAATGGAGGGCGATGTCCAAGAGCCTCGGCAACGGCGTTGACCCGGACGACATGATTGCCGCCTTCGGCGCTGATGCATCGCGTTTGTTTATTCTCTTTGCGGCGCCTGTTGAGAACGAGTTGCGCTGGTCGGAGACCGGAATTGAAGGAGCTATAAGATACCTCCGCCGGGTCTACACAACGGTCTGGCGGTGGCAAGGGCGACTTTCAACGCAGCAACGGCTGCTACCGAGCGAAGACTTCAGTGCAGGTGCGCGTGCCCTGCGCCGGAAGACTCACCAAACCATTACGCGGCTCACGAATGATTTCGAGCAATTGCACCTCAACACAAGTGTTGCGGCTTTGATGGAATTGTTCAACGAGCTGAGTGACTTCAATGCTGAACCCGCGACTGCATCAGATGCAGACGCATTTGCAGTGGGAGAGGCGTTGGAGTCGCTAGTGCTGATGCTCGCGCCGTTTTGTCCGCACGTCTCCGAGGAGATGTGGGAAGCGCTGGGGCATGGTGCAGGACTTTTAAATTCAGATGCGAAGTGGCCGCAGGCAGATCCTGGACTGGCTCGTAGAGAGGAGCTTGAGATACCGGTTCAGGTTAACGGAAAACTTCGTTCGCGCATCATCACATCCCCCGAAGTGACAGAAGAAGAACTTCGTATGGCCGCGCTGGCCGATGAGAAGATTCGTGGGTTTACCGATGGCCGGAAGGTTGTAAAAGTGATCGTAGTGCCGCAGCGGCTCGTGAATGTCGTGGTGCGGTGAAACTCCAAGAAACCTCGCCGTTGAAGTAATTCGTAGTAAGGTTCATGAAACAGGAGAGATCTAGAGACGTATGAACCAGCTTGAAACTTGATTGGGTTAGAACCGGGCATGGGCGAGCTCAACAATGGGTTACCCACTTGATGCGCTCAGGTCCATTCGACAACGGATGGGTTGCAGCGCTCTCTCCGCAATCCTTGTTAACTTTGTTTGTCACCTTGCTTGCCTGAGCGACAGCATAGCCGCTAAAATCAAACAGAACCGTTGTCTAACCTTGAAATTGACTGTTCGGCCACAAGCTTCAGAGACATCGGTCGCCGAGTGATCCATCTGGGTCGCGTGAGTCTGACCAGAAAAATCAGGGCTGCCCCAATCGCAAACGGCTGCGAATGACTAACGGGTCGCGTTTTGTTCGAGCCTTTCAATGAAAGAATGTCCAGCCTGTAGGCGCTGTTTCCCCGACGAAATCAATCACTGTCCCCAAGACGGCGACGCAACGACGCCATCGCTTGTCGGCGAGCCCATACTCGATGCTCGCTATCAATTGGAGAGACGACTCGGCCAGGGAGGAATGGGAGTTGTCTTTAAAGCCCGGCATATTTTCCTTAAGACAGCTCATGCTATCAAGGTAATCCTGCCCGATCTCGTAGGTAATGATCCAATGCTCGTCACGCGTTTTCGGCAGGAAGCGCTGGCGGCCGCTGCCATTCGACATCAAAACATTATTGCGGTGACCGACTTTGGCGTCGTACGTGGCACGATGCCTTTTCTGGTGATGGAGTTTGTGAACGGCAAGTCGCTTTCGGACATTCTCGCTGAAGAAAAACTGATGGCTCCGCTGCGAGCGATGGAATTCATGAGTGCAATCGGCGCCGGCGTGGCAGCGGCCCACAAGCAGAATATCGTGCATCGCGATCTGAAACCGCTGAACATCATGGCTCAGGACAAGATGCCGATCACTGAAGGTCTGAAGATTCTCGATTTCGGTCTGGCAAAGATCAAATCCGGTGAGTTGCTCGGTTCTTTTGTGCAGGCCAAGACGAGTGGGCTGATGGGTTCACCTTTCTATATGGCGCCCGAGCAGTGGTCGGATGATGAACCGGATGCTCGCGCCGACATCTACAGCCTCGGTATCATTCTCTATCAAATGCTTTCGGGTGACGTGCCTTTCAAGGGTTCGTCTATCCCGTCGATTATGAAGAAGCATCTGACGTTACCGCCGCCGAGCTTCCAGTCAGGAGGCGTCCAGGTGCCGCCGCAAGTTGAGGCCGTAGTGCGGCATGCTTTGGAGAAAGAAGTTGCAGAGCGTACGCCATCGGTCGAGGCTTTCCTGGCTGAACTCAGGGATGCGGTTAATTCCACCAGGGCTGCAATTAAGACCCCTCGTCAAACTGCGCCGCTCGATCCAAATCGGACGGTCATGTCGCCTTTATCGTCGACGGGTTCGGCAGCCGAAGAGACCAATTATTCTGAATCGGCATTCGACTCGATGGCCGGCACCGTTAGCTCGGCAGCGCTTGGTGAGGAAGCCCAGCAGCAGATTTCCGCCTCGCGAGAAGCTTACGAGCGCGAACAGGAACTGCGCGAAAGCATCGCGCGAGAGGAGTTAGCGCGCGAAGCAGAAGCTAGACGCAAAGTTGAGGAAGAGACCGAACGCAAGCGAAAAGACCAAGAGGAGCGGTTACGCAAAGAGCAGGAAGAGCGCCAGGAGCAAGAGCGGAAGCATCGTGAACAACTCGAACGCGTTGCGCGTCAGGCCAGTGATCTGGAGGAAAGGCTCGCGCGCCTTGCGACCAGCATGTCGCCGCAGACCGCGGTCGTCGATTACCAAGCCACTCAAGTGGAGCAGGGTGTCAAAACGCAGGCGGTGGGGAATAATAGCTTTCCCAGTGCCCGACCGTCGTTTCCTCAAAGCCAGCCGGCATTCGTCGCAATTCCTGCGAAACCTAAGCGGACTTCGCTATTCTCGGTCGTCGTTGTCGTTCTGGTTTTCTTACTGCTGGCTGGTGGGGTTGGCGGCTATCTTCTGTTGCGGCCGAAAACAAGTATCACAAACACCAGCGCAACCACTCAAGGAACGACGACTACCGAAACCCCGGTTGCGAAAGCTGACTCAATCGAGATTTCCGGCGGAACATTTCAGATGGGACGAAATGATGGACCGTTTCAGGAGCGGCCGGAGCACACTGTAACGGTGCAGACCTTTTATATGGATCGGACGGAAGTCACGAATGAGGAATATGCCCAGTTCGTACGAGATATCCATTATGAGCCTCCCAGTCACTGGTTAAGAGGTAAGCCTCTTCCTCTCCAGGAGAAATGGCCCGTGGGGAATGTTTCGCCCAGAGACGCTGAGGCGTTTGCCAAGTGGCGTTCACAGCGAGACGGCGTTACCTACCGACTGCCGACGGAGGAGGAGTGGGAGTATGCAGCTCGCAACGGGGGTCAGTACAAGTTGTATCCCTGGGGCGACCGCTGGGAGGACAAGAGGGCTGTCGTCAAGGAAGCTGACGCGAAGCCGGTTGGCACTTTCCCTGATGGTGCGAATCGGTGGGGAGTCGTCGACCTGATCGGGAATGTTTGGGAGTGGACTTCTTCAAAGGCCTCTCTCTATCCGGGAAACAGCAAGGAGATTCCCGCGGCAACCCGGGATTGGGTGGTTACTCGAGGTGGCTCCTACCGCAGTGATCCGAACGACCGGCAAATACTACTCTCCGCCACCTACCGCGATTGGTTTGACCCAACCTCGCGGCAGCCAAACTATGGTTTTCGACTCGTCCGCTCGGCCCAGTGAGCGTGCGTCAATCGACTGCCAGTTTCGCTCTTGCCATTGTAGTGGGTTATACAAGGTCCGCTAGTTTTAGCACCTCGCGTGCTTTTGCGTAGACCCGAGCGCCATAGGTTCCTTCCGCCGGCTGGTCATTTTCGTACGCCACCACATCTTGCAGGGCGCTAACTAGTACTTGGTGGAAATTAACGGCTCGGAGAACGCGTCGCAATTGCCGTTGGGCTTCGCCCTCTGGCAATGTTGAATAAGCAACGGTGGCGAGATAGTCGATGCCATAGCACAGATATTGCCCGTCTTCTGTGATTGAGTATCGCTGTGGTTGTTTTGGTCCACTCATAGTAGATTCTCTCGCTCAAAGATAAGGCCGGCGGCCGGGGACTCTAGAGGCGAGTCATTCTCCGCGCCCGAGGCTTTGAGTTTCCGACTCTCAGTCAGAAGTCCCTGCTTTCCCCTCGAGATGTTGGTAGCGTTCAACCTGATCCATGCTATAGGCGCCCCTATGCTTGCATTCAGGGCAAGTGAGAATGTAGTTGCCAGACGGGCTGTATATTCTGTTACCAGGGTCGCGAAACACCTTTAGCATGGTCTTGCAACCATGGCAGGTAACGACGAGATACCACTCTCCAGGTTCAAACATAGGAAACATGAGGAATTACCTCCGTGCGCAGAAATTGATCTAACGAAGAATTTGAAATTATCGAGACATGTGGCCCTGTAGTTCCACTACGACTCTGTAACGAACCGTGGCTTTCTCTGGGTCTCAAGCTTCCTCTAGAGGTCTCTAGCTTCAGAGAAATCGATGGCCTGTGAAAGCCACGGCTATGCCACATGCGCCGGTCGATTCTCGCTCTACCCGCAACACCTCACCACGAAGGGCCACACGCGGTCTCGTCTCCTTGACAGTCGGACTGGTCGAGAACTGAATGACGATAAATACCTTCGCGCCCTGCTCAACCCGCTGCATAAGGAATAGGTGGAGCCCTCCGGCGCTCAAGTTATCAAGCACAGTGATAGTCTCGAAAGCTTCGCCACTTGCGTTCACACCACGAACCATCGCGCGAAAGGCGTTCTGAATCCGCGGCTTACGCCGTCGTTCCACACAATCGACCTGGATCTGCAAGCTTCACGATTCCTGGAAATGTAACTTGACTGTAATACTAATTACACTTTTTGGTAATAATGTGCATCGGTGGATATACCCATTTTTACTAGGTGAATCCGCCCATTTTTAATCAGTTGCAGATAGGCGGATCCGCCTGACGTGAGCGCAACTTGAGTTGAGCGGGGGCCCGCACAAGGCTTATTTCAGAGCACGGTTGTTGGCTAGGATTGTTTTGAAAGGAATGGCAGAGCGCGGGTGTTGGCCTAAGCGCTGTGCTACTACCCACCCCCCATACCCACGAACCGTCGTCAGCGAACTCTCTGCCCAAATTCACCGCCCGGACACTCACAGCCAGGGCAATGGTAGATAGATTATCTGACGAAAATTGAGCTACAATCCGCCCCACTGACTGTTGACGATTCCGCAAATCAGTGAAGAAGACTAGCGGCTTAGGTACAACTCGGATCGGCGTATATAATCCCGGTATACAATCCCACCGAAGTCAGAGTTAGGAGAGGATCGATGAGAGCTTACGCGATTGTGCGCGCACTTTGGATGTCTGCGGCGGCGCTGTGTCTGAGCTTGTCGCTGTCCGCCCTTAGGGCGTCTGCCCAGGACGTGGGCGCGGATGTTGGTGGTGGTGCGGGAATCTTTAGACCGAAAAACCCGGAGACAAAGATCGTACGAATTACAAAGAAAGACCCCGAGCCGAAGAAGCGCCCGGCCAAGCCCTTGACACCGGTCACCAACCCTTCGCACCGAACTACATCGCGAAGGACAACGACGAGATCTGCGAACGTAGAGGATCGAGTTGAAGAATTACTGGACAAGGGCAATCAGTCTCGCGACGCTCGGAAATTTTCGGAGGCCGAAGAAGCCTATCAAAGTGTTCTCAAGATCAAACCTGGCGATGCCCGAGCTGCTTATGGGCTCGGCAACGTTTACACAGACCAGCAGCGTTGGGAAGACGCGGAAATGGCCTATCGTGATGCGGTGCAGTGGAGCCCCTCGGATGTGGATGCCCTCGTGGCGTTGAGTGTGGTTTTGGTTCAACCGCGAACGGGCGCGAGCAATGCAAAACGCTTCGCCGATGCTGAAAACTCTGCTAACCGAGCTGTGCACATTCAGCCAAACAATGCCGTCGCCTGGGACCGGCTTGGTGTGGCTCTGCAGGCTCGCGGATTGTTTAATGCTGACACCGAGCATGCCTATCGTCGTGCGGTCGAACTCGATCCGGAGTTTGCCGTTGCTTACGCACACCTGGCACGCGTGCTGAAGAGACTGGGACGGAAGGACGAGGCGGCGCCGCTTTATGACCGGGCCACTGCGCTTGCGAAAGATCCGCCGACGTTAAATCTGATTGCTGAGTCGCTCCAGGCTGAACAGCAATGGGAAAACTCGGAGCCGGTTTTGCTGCATGCTCTCGAGCTCGACACGCGTAATCCAACAGCGCTCTTCCTGATGGGCCGAATGCTGGTTGTATTGAAGCGTTATCCCGAAGCCGAATCGTATTTAGAGACGGCGACGGAAGTGAGCCCACGTGCTTTCCAGCCTTACAACCTGCTGGGGGGTACCTACCTGGCTATGAACCGCTATGAAGACGCGGAGAAAACCTATGAGCGCGCGATCGAGTTCGCCTCTCCGGGCGATCGAAAGCAGCTCGCGGGAACCTTCGGTTTCGAAGGAGTTGGCGATGGTTACGTCAAAGCCAAACAGAAGAATGCGGCTGTGCGGGCCTACCAGCGGGCGCTAGAGCTCGATCCGGGCAACAAACTATTGGAGCAGAAACTTTCCCAGGCGCGCTCGCGTTGATCGAAGCTGAATCTAAAAGAGAGGTCCTTCTATGAAGCGTTGCCCGAAATGCAATCGTACTTTTCCCGATGAGAACCAAAAGTTTTGTACGGTTGATGGCGGTCTTTTAATCGGAACTCCAGCTTTCGATCCCAACGCAACCATGCGAGCTTCTGCGGCCGACCTTGGCATTCATACATCCGACGTTCCGCGCGACAACGCCGCAACTAGGAGTGAGTTTCCTGACCTTAATGCAACCATCGCCGCCTCCTCGGTGGCGCCCACGGCAGTATTCCCGCGTAACACAGAGCCGGCGGGCGCGCCAACATCAGCAGATCTGCCGCCGTCGCGCCCGCAATGGCAAACGGCCCCGCCAGTCGCCGCCCCGGTTGCGCAGCCTCCGAAGAAAAAATCAAAACTGCCCTGGATCCTCGGAGGACTTTTGTTGCTCCTGCTCATGGGAGCGGGCGGTTTAGCTGGAATCGTTTTCTTTGTCATACCTCGGTTGCAAGCGATGAGAGACCGCCCGATCATTACGAGAACACGACCCGCAGTAGTAGAAGACACAAACAAGAACAGCGACGAAAACACAAACAAGAACCCCAGCCCGGAAACAAACAAGAGTGACACGAAAACTGAAACTGATACATTTGTGCCTCCGGCCGACGCCGTCAAATTCACAAACTCGAAAGCCAATCTTGAGGGAAAGTTAGCGGAACACTATCTCGACTTCTCTTTCTACTATCCAAAGTCGTGGCAAACTGATCCGAAAGCAGGAGTGCCGGGCGCCAGCAACTTTGTTAAGGTTGAAAGAATGCTGCCGCCCGATTTCACGCAGGAAAACTTTGCCGTAGGCTGGTACACGAGCAAAGGAACATTTGCGGCCGACCAGCCAACGTTTCCTGAATTGGTGCAGATCCTTGGCTCAAATCTGTCGAAGAGCTTTCCCGAATACCGAAAGGTGTCTGAAGGCCCTACCAAAGTAAACTCGCTGGATGGCTACGAGTTTCGGTTCGCGAGTTTGTCGAAAGGGACCGAAAAGGGGGACCTTCAACTCTGGGGCCGCGTCTTATTCCTGCCGACCGGCGTTGCGGGGGAGACCACTGGCGCAACTTTGATCATGCTCTCTACTTCTCTGGCTCCTGAATTGTCTGGGGTCGAGGACGTGGGTGAGAAGGGTGAGATGCCGGTGATTCTTGAGTCATTCCGATTCGGCAGGAATAAGTAGATATTGGCAGACAGCGCTCTCAGTTTTGGGGAAGACGCGACGGAAATCAATTCGCTAAGTTAAGGATACTCAGATAGAATGGTATGCTCTCCTCACCTAACTGCGGTCATAAATCAGGAACAACCAAATGCCTTCTACAAATCACTCGCACCGCCTGACCCCACACTTCTGGACCCCGGTGCGGCTTGTTCTAACTGCTATGGTCTTGTCGCTAGTCGCTGCTTTCGGTGTTTCAAGCTGCCACTCCGCGGATGAAATCTCCAAGCCAAATAGTCCTGTTACAAAAGCGCCGATCAACTCCGCGAGGAGTGTGCCGTCAGCACCGGCTGCGCTCGCGACATTGCCGGCAAGTGTTCTCGATGCAGAGTTAAAGGCCGCGAGTGGCGCCCCGATCAAACTCTCAAACTATTCCGGCAAAGTGCTGCTCGTGAACCTCTGGGCCACCTGGTGCGGCCCATGCAGAGTGGAAACGCCGGAACTCGTGAAATTGCACAAGGAGTTTCAATCGAAGGGGCTCGAGATGATCGGTTTGTCGACCGAAGATCCGGAAGCGTCAGCCGAAAGCGTGAAGGATTTTGTTGACGCTTTTGAGGTAGACTACCGTATAGGCTGGGCCACCCGCGATGTACAGATTACGTTTATGCGCCTGACCGGGCGCGACGCCATTCCACAGAGTTTTGTAATCTCGCGCGATGGCCACATAGTAAGACGCTTCGTTGGTTTCAATCCGACGAGCACGCCTCCCCAGTTGAAGCAGGCCATCGAAGAGGCACTGAATGATAAGGCCAAAGTCTGATTAGAAGGTATGCAGATGCTCTCCCGCTTGTTACATGAGCGGCTCTTGAGCGGAATCGTGCCGGATACGGACGGCTATGGTGCCGCTTCCCATCGAATCCTCGCCGCTATCTGTGCGTCTTTCGTCATGGGCTTCCTTTCTTCGCTGAGCGCTGCAACTCTTCCAATTGGCTTCACCGAAACACAAATCGCCGGCGGCCTTTCTAATCCAACAGCAATGGCCTTCGCGCCTGACGGCCGACTTTTCGTTTGTCTTCAGGGAGGTCAACTGCGAGTGATCAAGAATGGAACATTACTCGCTACGCCATTCTTAACCGTGACCGTGGATGCGGCTGGGGAGCGTGGATTGCTCGGAGTTACCTTTGATCCTGACTTTGCCAACAATCAATTCGTCTACGTTTATTACACTGCCACAACTCCGGCGATTCACAATCGGGTCAGCCGCTTTACCGCGACTGGCGACGTTGCTGTTCCCGGGAGTGAGGTCGTCGTTCTCGAATTAAACAATCTTAGCGGTGCCACAAACCACAATGGCGGCGCAATTCATTTCGGTCCTGACGGAAAACTCTATGTCGGCGTTGGCGAAAATGCGACGCCGTCTAACGCACAAACTTTGAGCAACTTGCTGGGAAAGATCTTGAGAATAAACCCTAATGGGACGATCCCCAGCGACAATCCATTTTTTGCTTCCGCAACAGGAAACAACCGCAGCATTTGGGCACTCGGACTTCGCAATCCCTACACTTTCGCGTTTCAACCCGCTACGGACAGGATGTTCATCAACGACGTGGGCCAGAGTGTTTGGGAGGAGATCAATGACGGCCTCGCCGGTTCCAACTACGGCTGGCCGGCTTGCGAAGGCCTGTGCTCGCCGGCCAATTCAAACTTCAGAGACCCTCTCCTTCAATACGGCCACGGAAGCAGTGCGACAACAGGATGCGCGATCACGGGAGGCGCTTTTTACAATCCTACGACACCGCAGTTTCCACCTGAATACACGGGCAAGTTCTTCTTCGCGGATTTCTGTACAGGTTGGATTCGCCGGTTTGACCCGGCGACAAACACAGCCACTGATTTTGCTTCCGGGATCGCCTCTCCCGTCGATCTCCAGGTAGGCACAGACGGAAGCCTCTACTACCTCGCACGCGGCAGTGGAGCCGTCTTTCGCATTAACTCTACTCAGTCACCAGCCAACAGCTTTCAGTTCCTCAGTTCAAGTTTCACCGTTAACGAGTCTGTGGGGGCCGCCACAATTACCGTGACGCGTTCGGGTGACAATACTGCCGCCGCGACTGTTGACTATCTGACGAGTGATGGTAGCGCATCGGACCGCGGCGACTACACGGCGACAGCGGCCACTCTGCTCTTTGAGCCAGGGGAAACGAGTCGAAGCTTAAGCATCCTGATTAGCGATGATAGCTATGTTGAAGGCGACGAAACGGTGAACATCTCGCTGAGCGATCCCAGCGGTGGACCAGCTTTAGGTACTCCAGGCTCGGCGATCCTCGTGATTAGTGACAACGACTCGACCACACCGGTAAGCAATCCAGCAGACGACGCAAGCTTCTTTGTGCGCCAGCAGTACTACGACTTTCTGAGTCGGGAGCCTGACCAGGGTGGTTTCGATTATTGGACCAGTCAGATTACTCAATGCGGAACAGATGTCGTTTGCATTCACAATAGAAGAGTTGCGGTTTCTGATGCATTCTTCTTCGAGCCGGAATTTCAGGAGACCGGCACATATATTTATCGAATTTACAAGGCATCATTCGCCAGCCCACCGAGCTACGCTCAATTCACCGCGGATCGCGGCAGGGTCATCGGCGGGCCGCAGCTCGATCAGAGCAAGACAGATTTTGCCAATGTGTTTGTTCAGCGCCCATCATTTATCGCCCAATATCCGCAGAGCCTGACGCCAGGGCAATATGTCGATGCGTTGAACCTAAATACCGGGAATTCCCTAACCCAGTCGCAGCGGGACGCGCTTATTAGTGGCTTGATGGGATCGCCCGCCACTGAAACCCGCGGTTCAGTGCTGCGAAAGATTGCCGAGAATCAGGTCTTCATTGACCGTGAGTACAACGCGGCATTTGTACTGATGGAATACTTTGCCTATCTCAGGCGCGATCCCGAACAAGAGGGTTTTGACTTTTGGTTCGATCAGGTAAAGCGCTGCCCAATCAGAAACGTCGGCGCTCAGCACGCTCTCGTCTGCTCTTTCATCACTTCGCGAGAATATCAGCTGCGCTTTAGTTCAGTAGTTACTCGCGCAAATGCTCAGTGTCCGCAGAGCGCAGTGTGTACGCCTTAGTCTTGTGATGCGACCCGTTGGGTCTCCTATCGTTATGCAGTGAGTACGTGTAATATTCCGATCAATCCGAGTTGGCGAAGAAATTGCTATGACTGAGCGCGAATGAACTTGCGCCATTGCCCATTCGGACTATTTCACGAATTGAGGAGGGGTAACTGATGCAGTTTTCAGTGCGACACATTACTAACTTTGCCATGGGTGTAGCATTGCTGCTGGCGCTTTCCGCGATCGCGGTGCCGGCACAGAACAAGTCCAGGATGCAAGATGCGGCCCGGCATTCAAGCGCAGCCGCAAAGGTTTTTACGGAAATCATGAACGTACGGGACAAGGCGATTCCGAAGGAGTTGCTTGACAAGGCTGAGGCGATCGCGGTTTTCCCCGGCACGCTCAAGGCAGCATTCATTTTTGGTGGCCGTGGCGGACAGGGCGTAATCAGCAGGCGCGTGCGCGGCGGATGGGGTGCTCCGGCCTTCTTTAATTTAAGTGGCGGCAGCTTTGGCGCTCAGATAGGAGCGCAGAAGACAGATTACGTTCTACTCATCATGAACCAGGATGGTCTTAACGGCCTGCTCAAAGATAAATTCGAGATGGGCGGTGAGGTTAGTATTACTGGTGGACCAATCGGACGCGAGGCTGCCGCATCGACAAACTTGACGTTGGACGCCGGCATTCTTTCATACTCTCGAAGCAAAGGAGCTTTTATTGGCGCGGCGCTAAAAGGCGCGGTCATCAGTCCGGATAACGACCTCAACCAAGCTGTTTACGGTGTGAAAGCAACCGAGGTGTTGACCGGAAAGACGATGACGATGTCCGAGATGCCTGCAAGCGTTCGCATCTTTCCCCGAACACTTGCACGCTATTCCGCTCGCTAACATTTCTAACTTCTCTCCAGCAATCGTTGGCGCGCGGACAAAGGCTTGACGCTTTTGTTTGCGCGCCATAGAATGCGTCCTCATCCGTTGCTCGCTTCATCAGCGGGATTGTCAATCGGGAATTTGGTGGCACCTATGCTCCCACGCACTCAAAGACAAAAAGAAGTTCTCGATTACATCACCCGTTTCCTCGAGGGACATGGTTACGAACCTTCCTACGCGCAAATTGCCAGACATTTCGGAGTCAAATCAAGAGCGACGATCGCCAAGCACATTGCCGCACTTGAACGGCGGGGTCTGCTTACACGCCAGCACGAAGATGGTTCGTTTGCCCTCTCGGTGAAAGTCGATGACGGGGATGCTCTCTGCGAAGTTAAACTGCTTGGCAGAATTGCGGCTGGGGCGCCACTGGAAGTTGTCGAATGTGAAGAGACGATTGCGGTGCCACGTTTCTTGCTGGGGCGCGTTCGCCCGGATCGAGTGTATGCGCTGCGAGTGAAGGGCGATTCGATGATCGACGAGCACATCTGCGATGGCGACATCGCCCTGATAGAAAACCGCACGGACGCACGGGATGGCGAAATTGTCGTGGCGTTGTTAGTGGAAGAGAACCAGGCAACGCTAAAGAGACTTTATCGCCGCGGCATCAATGTCGAACTCCATCCCGCCAACTCTCAACTCAAACCGCTGACCCTACCCGCAAATCAAGTCAGCGTACAGGGAATCTTTCGAGGTTTGCTCCGTCCGACTACCTAAGCCGCTGTACTGACTAGCTTTAAGCCGCCTTCCTCTTGGTTTCAGATCAGGCGCCCGGGTGTTTCCGAGGACGACCAACGATTGACGCGTAGGTCAGCCTTTTGATTTGCGTTTAGCCATCTTAACCACCTGTTCCGTATCCCGCTTTGGTTCAAAGGTGCATTGCTCCGGCGTCTTGTCTTCGCGCAACCCCAGGAAGATGGGATGGCGCATGCGTTTGTCGGCCGTCCACTCAGAAAACTTAACTTGGGCGACAAGTTTTGGTTTGATCCACTGAACAGGCTCGTTGGTTTGCGGTTCTTCGACAAACGAACACTGCTTGGTTTTCAGAGGTTGCATGAGCCTGTAGACCTGTTCGAGAGTTTTCTGATTGAAGCCTCCGCCGACGTGCGCCACGTAGTGAAGTTTTCCCTCGGTGTAGAGTCCAACGACAAGCGCACCGAAGTATGCTCGCGATTTGCGCGGCTCAGTGTAGCCGCCAATAACGACTTCCGCTTCCTGAACCGTCTTTATTTTGAGCCAGGCGGTGCTGCGCCGTTGGGCATAAGTGCTGGTGAGCCCTTTCGCGATTATCCCTTCGAGCGGGACCTTCGCAATCTCCGCGTAAAGCCTTTCGCCTTCGCCAATGATGTGGTCGGAATACCTGACGTTCTTCGACGACTTTAGCATCGCTTCCAACTTCTCCTTTCGATCCAACAACCGGCATTGTGTTAGGTCAAAGCCGTCCAGATAGAGCAAGTCGAAGACGTAAAAGGCGAGCCGGGTATTGGTAGCGAGCCGCTGGATCTCACTCGCGTTTTTCCGCCCGAGGCGTGGCTGGAGCAGTTGAAATCTCGATACTCCTTTTTCATCCAGTGCGACGATCTCCCCGTCAAGGATCGCCTCTGAGGCGTTTACGCAGTCGGCGATATTTATCAGTTCCGGGTATTGAGGAGTCATCTCGAGCTGATTTCTTGAGACGAATCTTGCCCGGCCATTCTTGATAAAACAGATTGCCCGCACACCATCCCACTTCGTTTCAAAGAGCCAGTCAGGATCCGAGAATGGTTTATCTGCAAGCGTCGCGAGCATTGGCTGGATGATCTTGGGCATGACGGCCTTGCGCGCGCCGTCGCAGATCGCCCTGGGCCGTTTGCGGGTGCTCATTGGTGGTTTTGATCTGTGTCTAATCAAATCCGCGCAGGGGCATCTCGGCAGATCGTCGCAGCCAATTATCATGCGGATAACGGCAGTTGCCGCCGATCACATGGAGCGTGTAAGCGTGCCGCGATTTCGGTGATCTGTTTGCAAGGCTTTTGTGGGGCAGTAGCCCGTGCAGGACAATCAGGGTGCCTTTCGGTACTTCAAGCGGCACCAGCTCCTCCTCCGGCCACGGACTCGGATCAAAGATTTCGAAGCGCATTCCACCTTCCCGCGCGCGCACCCATCTGGACTTCAAGCCGAGTTTACGGCCGCCAGGTATGGCCCACAAACAACCGTTCTCGATCGTCGCATCCTCAAGCGCAAACCACAGACCTGCAATATCGATTGGTTCGGTATAAAGAAACGTACTGTCCTGATGACAGATCACTTCGCCACCGATATTGGGCTGCTTAAAGATATACATCGACTGCAGCAGCAGTGGTAGCTCTATACCCAGTTCAGCAACCAGGTGTCTTATTCCCGAAGTGCGCGAGAAGCTGTCAAAGGTGGGATCAAGATCGTGAAGCGCGTGTCCGATTTTATTTATTGATCGTTCTTTACTCTGCTTGAGGGTGCCATCGGAAAGAAAAGCATCTTCCTCGAAAAAGAAACGAATTTTGTCGCCGGATTCCAAAAAATAATCATCGCTGAGATGGTTTTGCTCGTGCGTCGAGAAAATCGAGATCACTCCGGCGGGATCAAACTCTCGAACCAACTTTTCCGCGCGTGCCCTCAAATGAGCGCATGCAGCCTCATCGACGAAATTCTCCAGGACGAGAAAGCCGTCGTTTTCATACTGTTCGGTTTGTCGAGAGTTGATACTCATCGAATGCCAAAGAAGAACAAGCAACCTTGCGGCCGCTCGTTGTGTTGTAGGCTGTCGAATACAAGAAAACTCTGTAAAGGCCGAATGTCGGCCTTGCCACGCCGCTTCTAATTAGGATCAGCGAGCACTGCGGATATCAACAGGCAATCCTTGCGGTGTCCTGTCAGGGACGTCCCCGGTTGACCCCGGAGGTAGGATTCGGCTGGGCAGAGAGAGCGCGTTTGCAGCTTTCTCTCCTAATGCTCATTAGCCACCTGAACGATTATTGTTTCGACCCCCATCGTGTTCTTCGGATAACGACGTTGACGAGCCACACGCAGGGCAGTGGCTTCATAGCCCTCCGCACCTGCGTGACGGTTTTTTACGTAGGCTTCGGCCACATGCCCATCTTCGATTCGTACCATTACGGGAATTTCCTTGTAGACGAGCTTCGCAGGTCTTTTGGCTTCGTCAAAACCCTTACCCTTTACTGGCTCGCTTGATACCGCTTTGGTTTTTCGCCGAGGCGTAGCCTCTGCGCGAGCAGGAGAAGAGACTATGGCCTGGTTTTTTAGGATGGTTTCAGGCATAGAACGTTTCGGGCCAGGTGGTATCGAATTAGTATTGACGGTCAATGGAATGCGCATGTTTTCGCCAGGTGTAGCGGTGGGAACGCCATTCCTCCCAGAGGTTGT
>JBGPNE010000009.1:0-17441 GCA_041487335.1 Pyrinomonadaceae bacterium | reverse complement strand
GAGACGTGCTCCTGGGTACTCTCCGACAAGCCGTAGGCGTGAACCATGGCAAAGTTTTCCTCTCGGTGAATATGAATTGCGAAAGTTAATCCCTGGCACACTCCGGGTCAAGTGGGGACGGGAGTCGATTCATAACCCAAGCCCGGTCTGGTTCCTACAGCTATAAGACAAAGCGCCCTGAACCGAAAGGCAATAGGCCGAAAGTCCACGGCGCATTCGAACGCCTCGATATGTTTGGTGCATGCTAAGAATTGTGCAGGTCAGAGCCGAAGGCGCGGATTTCTGATGTAGAACGAGTCCCCGCGTCCCCCCATCCCCGCGTCTCCCCCTCCTCCGTTACGGCTCATCCTCCCCCTTCTTCCCTCTCTTTTTCTGCGGGTCGACTTCGCGCGGGCGCGTTAGCGGTGGGGGCGGAGCTTCCGTTCGCGGTGTTACCATCTCAGTTTTAGCGGGTGCCGTTGCCGGAGCTTCGGCTTTAGGTGGAGGTGGCAAGGTCACCTGCTCCAGTTTTGGTTCGGTATTGGCGCTAGGAAGAGTCGTCTCGTCCCCCTCCTCCTTGTCCGCATCTTCCGCAAATTGTGCGCGCTCGGCGGCCAATTCACGTTGACGCTGCTGGAAGAGTTCCTTCATGTCCTCAGGCATTGATGGTGCCTTCTCGAAATTCTCCTTCGGTTTGTCTTTCAAAAAGTCTTTCATGAAATCGATGAAGAACGGTAGCGCGCCAACACCGCCGGTCATATCGTTTCCGAGCGGCTTCTTCTTACCGGGATATCCCATCCACACGCCTGTCACATAGGTTGGAGTGTAACCGATGAACCAGACGTCGGTGTGGTCGTTTACGGTACCGGTCTTGCCACCAAGTGGCACACCGAGCGAGCGGGCAGCGGTAGCAGTGCCGAATTCAACAACTCCACGCATCAGCGAAACCATCGTCAACGCGACATACTCATTCACCACTTTGTATGTAGTCTTCTCCCATTCTTCGAGCGCCGCCCCATCGCGATCCAAGACACGGCGAACCATGTGGGGCTCCACACGTACGCCCTTATTAGGAAATGCTGAATAGGCGGAAACCATCTGGTCAAGTGGTACTTCAGTCGCGCCGAGTGCGGAAGGCAGATAGGGCGCCATGGGCACCTTAATGCCGAAGCGGCGCACCATCTGGGCGCCCGTCTGGATACCGACAGTCTGCAGCAGATGAACCGCAGGTACATTCATCGACTTCGCTAGCGCCATCTTCAAGGGCAGGTCTGCGCAACCTAGCGAGCCGTCGTAGTTGTGCGGTTGCCAATCGCCGATCGTGATCGGTGCGCCGCTAACCGTCGTATCAGGAGTCATCCCCCACTCAACCGCGGTAGTATAGATAAACGGCTTAAAGCACGAACCCGTTTGCCGATAGGCCTGCACTGCATTGTTGAACTTGTTCGTATAGAAGTCATAGCCGCCAACCATTGTCACGATCTCGCCGGTCCTGGCGTTGAGTGTCATCATCGCTCCCTGCACCCCGGGAACCTGCGACAGCTCAACCTTGAGACGGCGACTCTTTTTGTCGACTTCTTTGATCTCAAACTCGGCGAGGTAACCTGGCTTTAGCTCGTTTTCGGGTTGACGATGAGACCAGCCCATATCGGCGGCGGTAACGGTCGCCGTGTAATTGCCAAAGCGCACGTTGGCTTCGTCTCGCGCGTGGTCGACCTTCATGACGAGGCCCATGAGGAAGCGGCCCTGCTGATAGTCATTGCCGTACCAATCAGGATGTTTGAAGTTGGCCAGGTCTTGCTGCGTGGGCAGACTCGTTCCGTTATTTGCCGAGGTTGGAATCAGTGTGTAACTCGATCGCCAGCCCGTGTGGCTGCGATCGTAGCGGCGCAGTCCCGCACGCACGACTTCGTAAGCCTTCTTTTGTGCTTCCACATTTATCGTGGTATAGACCGAGAGGCCGCCCTGGGCCACCCGGGTCGTGTACTTATCTTCAAGCTCTTGTCGAACGTATTCAACCGGATAGTCAAACGGCGAGGATTTTGGCTGAGATTGATAATAAGCAGTGTCTGCGAGCTGGATCGGTTTGGCTTTTGCGGCATCGACTTCAGCCTCCGTCGCAAATCCGTTTTTCGCCATTAGGTCCAGAACGAGATCGCGACGCTCTTTTGCCCTGACTGGATTGGAAGTTGGCGAATAGTCACTCGGCGCTTTGGGAACACCGGCGAGTAATGCGGCTTCACCGAGAGCTAGATCCTTCGCCTGTTTACCAAAATAGGTTTCAGCTCCCGCCTCCATGCCGTAAGCGTTGGCGCCAAGGAACATGTGGTTCACGTACAACTCCATGATCTGGTTCTTCGTGTAGTAACGTTCGATCTGGAGTGCCAGTGCCCACTCGTTCACTTTTCGCTTTACCGTTTGTTCTCTCGAAAGAAAGAGGTTTTTCGCAAGCTGTTGAGTCAGAGTCGAGCCGCCTTCGACTCTGTCGCTCGTCAGATTCTTCCAGGTGGCACCCACAATGCGGATTGGATCGATACCGATGTGATCGTAGAAGCGAGCATCCTCAACCGCGAGGATCGCATTTTTCAAGACCGGGGGAATTTCGTCATACTTGAGCGGAATCCGTTTCTCGAGAGCAAACTCACCAATGACCGTTTCGCCGTCGTCGGCGTAGACGCGCGTAACCACGCTGGGACGATAGGTCGCCAGCGCAGCGACCTCACTTGCCGCTCGTGAGTAGTTCAGCTCGTACGCGGCGATGATGCCTGTGAGTCCACCGGCAGCGAGAGCCAAAAGCAATACTGCGGGCAGCCAGAATTTACGAAGCATGTGCCGGCGCTGAATAGGAGGAGCGTTGAGAACAGCGCGTGCCGAGAACGTCCGAAGATCTTTATCCATCTAAGAATCTTACCCCTATGAAAACATGCGATTTCCTTCAAGGATTACTCGCGACTGATTTATTCATTGTTTGGAGAGTCATGGTCGCCCATGGGGATTATAGCGCAAGCTCTGTTATAATCTACATGCAAACGGGGGCGACAGGCTTCGACAGGGGTTCTGGACGATCGACCGGATGCATGCCGGGCTCCTCTAGGCAGCTCGTTAAAAAGCGTAGGGAAAAACAATTGCCAATAACAATGAATTGGCTCTCGCTGCCTAATTAGGTACCGAGCGTCTCACCGCAAGTTGCTCATGCGCGCGGAGGGAGATGTCACTTAGATGAGCTAGCCTGCTCCTTCGGTCCGTGGGAGTGGGCGAGAACACAGTCGGACTAGCTCGTGCTGAGGTCTTGTCGCTTCACTTACTCGGCGTCGAGCGAATTTTTGTCCGGTTCTCCGGACAAAGAAGAGAAGCGACTAAGCATGTAGAGTCCTTCGGCGTTGGCTCTTGGATCCGAGTTCAATTCTCGGCGCCTCCACCAATTTATTCTCCGTCTAATTCTTGGATCGCAATCTTCCCATCGGAATCTTTGACAGTGGCGTTGGCGGACTCACCGTCTATCGCGCACTACATGAGCGGCTTCCTGATGAGCATTTTGTCTACCTCGGCGATACGGCGCGCGTGCCCTACGGTACAAAATCACTTACCACCGTGGAACGCTATGCAGTCGAGAACTCTATGTTCCTTGAAGCTCACGGAATCAAACTTCTGGTCGTGGCCTGCAACACCGCATCGGCGCTCGCACTACCGGCGATTCGCACGGCAGTGAGCGTCGATGTCGTTGGCGTGATCGAGCCGGGCGCCAGAGTCGCGGTGGAGAGCGCAAAAGGGAAGAGCATCGGAGTGATCGCGACCGAAGCTACCGTGCAAAGCCGGGCCTACGAACGCGCCATAGCCCGAATCAATCCTACTGCTGTAACTATCGAGCGAGCGTGCCCGCTATTTGTGTCGCTCGCCGAAGAAGGTTGGGCCGAAACGGACGTTGCGCGTGCTGTGGCCGAGCATTATTTAAGCGATTTTAAGAGAAGCGAACTCGGCGCCCTCGTACTTGGTTGCACTCATTATCCAATCCTGCGACGCGCGATAAGTGAGACCATAGGCGGCGGGGTTCGCTTGATCGATTCGGGAGAAGCGACGGCGACTGAGGTACAATCACTCTTGGAATCCAGAGGGCTCTCGCATGCACCAGAGAGAGCGGAACAGAAGGACCGCGACCGGGAACGACAACTCTGCGATGATTTAGATCACTTCTATGTGACTGATGCAGCCCAGCGATTTGCGAAGGTGGCGGAAAGGTTTCTGGGAGTGGCCCCCTCCGTGCTCGAGGCTGTTGAAGTTTGGGGGCACGATGAGCTTCGAACGTACTGACGGTCGCGCGGCCGACGAGTTGCGCGCCGTTATGATAACACCTGGTTACCTCCCCTACGCTGAGGGTTCTGTTTTGATCGAGATGGGCCACACGCGCGTGGTCTGTTCCGCCTCCGTTGATGACAGAGTACCGTACTTCCTGCGAAACAGTGGGCAGGGCTGGGTGACGGCCGAATACGCAATGCTGCCCCGCGCGACTCAACAGCGCACGCCGCGAGAGACTGGGCGCGGCGGGCTTTCTGGACGAACCCACGAGATTCAGCGCTTGATCGGTCGCAGCCTCAGAGCCGTGGCTGACATGACGGCCATGGGCGAGCGTACGGTCACGCTTGACTGCGACGTTCTGCAAGCGGACGGAGGCACGCGCACTGCTGCAATCACAGGATGCTATGTTGCTTTCGCATTGGCCAGTAAACGACTTATGAAGGCTGGTAAAATCCCGAGGGGTCTGGTCACAAATCAAGTGGCAGCGGTCAGCGTTGGCATCGTTGGCAACGTGCCTCTGCTCGACTTGAAATACGATGAGGATTCAAGGGCAGAAGTTGATATGAATGTAATCTGTACGGGTGATGGCCGCTTTATTGAAGTTCAAGGAACAGCGGAACGTGAGCCGTTTAGCAGAGCCCAAATGGACCAACTATTGGCGCTGGCAACGAGTGGAATTGAGACTCTAATAAACATCCAGCGAGACGCGATTGCGCGGGCAGATCCTTAGTTGAGCTACACATTAATCGGACAACGAGGCGCGCGCGCAGAAGCATCTGAGTCGGCAGCATGACAGTTCGCTCAAGATTCTGATCACTCGACTCACCACAGCCACTGACCACTGATTAGAGGAGTTAACAAGATGCGACGCCTGATAGCAGTTTTTGCTTTTGCTTTGTTTTCAGCCAGCTATTCAACAGCGGGCGCGCAGGAGGTGTACACAAACGACAAGGTTGATTATAGCCTTGAACTTCCTTCCGCTACCTGGCACGTCATTGCCGAGCCCGACCCCGCACATGAGCACGCGGAATTCGTTTATGGTGACCGCCTCGAGGGATACTTGCAGATTCGCAAAGAAGTAGTCGACGCCGGGACGACACCCTCGGAGCTTGCGCGTCGCGATCAGGATCAGAAGCTGAGATTTGTGCCGGGGTTTGTCGAAGGCAAAGAAGAAACGTTTTCCGGACGTTTGAATGGCGTGACGATCAGTTATGAGTTTGTTAAGACTGGCAAGCCGATGATGGGTCGCATCTACTATCTTCAGGCGGACAACCGTACCATTTTCGCCCTGCGCTTTACGGGTTTGCGCGACAGACTTACCCGCATACGGAATCAGACAGATCTGATCGCACGCAGCTTCAAACTGAAGTAATTCTCTTCACTAGCCGATGAGATTAGAACTCGCTCCAGGTTTAGCGATCAACGAATCAAGGATTGAAGGTAAGGGATGCTTTTCCAGCGTGCAATTCAAACGGGGCCGGAGAATAGCTGAGTACAGAGGCGAGAAGATTTCCGATGCGGAAGCTAATCGCAGAGCCAACCGTCGAAAATTGCGCATCTGTGCGATTAACAACCGTTGGAGTCTCGACGGCAGCAGGGGCGGAAACGGCACGCACTACATTAATCATTCCTGCGAGCCCAACGCGTATATGAAGATTCTCTATGGCCACATCCTCTTCATTGCCTTGCGCGACATCAAGCCCGGCGAGGAGATTACGATCGACTATGAGTCAACACTTCATTCAGACAGAAAAAGGTGCAGTTGCGGCGCTCCGTCTTGTCGAGGAACCATAAACAAGGTGTAGCTCAAAGTCTTGGGAGTGTGAAACTGAATTTTGATCCTCTGCCAACCTGCGAATCGAGATCAACTGTTCCGCCGTGCTGCTCGACAACCTCACGTACAAATGAAAGACCGAGTCCGGTAGACTCTTCGTCCTTCTCCTGCCCTTCACGTACCACACGGTAGAACTTTTCCCAGACACGATCCTTAGACTCGTCTGGAATACCGTAGCCTCGATCCTCGACGGATACCCTTACTGCTTCGGCCTCAAGAGCAGTAGAGACCGTCACCGTCGTGCGTTCAGGGCTGTACTTAATCGCATTGCTGACCAGGTTCTTGACGACCTGGCTGATCAGGCTCTTGTCTGCAGCTACGGGAGGAAGTCTTTGCGTGGGCTGGTCGACTAGACGAATTCGCCTTTTCTTTGCTATCGGCTGGAGACTCGTTATCGTTTCCCGCACCACTTCGTCCAGACGCAGTGGGATCTTTTGGACCTCCTGTTTGTCTTTGCGCTGCAATTGCGTGACGGCCAGGAATGTATTGATCATACGTGACAGCCGCTGGGCCTCATTGGCGATAATGGTCACAAACTCTTTTGCTTGCTCCGGAAGCTGGTCGTCCGCGGTTAGAAGCTCAGCGAAACCATTAATACTCGTCAATGGAGTTCGGAGTTCGTGCGACATCAGAGAAATCATATCGCTCTTTAACTCCTCGTACTCTTTGAGCCGCGTCAAATCTCTGACATTAATGGCAAGGCAGAGCGGTTGACGCGTGCCATTGCCAGATTCTGCACCACCGCGAACGAGGGATATTCGCAAGCCGAAAGTCTCGCCTCGATCAGAAAGGGTTAGTTCGCGTTCGTAGGCCTCTCCGGTCTGCAGCACTCGGCGTACGGCAATAGCCGGTTCATCAAAGATATCGGTACGAAAACTATCGAGAAGACCAAAGAGACCCATCTCTCGTGCTTGCTCTTCAGTCAAATGCGCCAATTTGAGAAGTGGCGAGTTGACGTAGGCCAGAGTACCGTCGAGATAGGCGACAGCCATTCCCTCTGAAATCTCCGACAGCGCGTTTATTCCAAATCGTTGTTCCGTCAACAGTCCATTCAGGACATAAACGGATTCAAGTCTTCGTTCAGCCGCCGTAGTAGAGAGAGGGCCCAGCGGTCCACGCTTACCAGCAAACCTGCAAGCCTCTTCGCGCTGAAGATTACGCGCCATTTGTGCCCCAACTGCCGAGAGCAGGACTCGGTCATCGTCGTTGAAGTCATAACCGACGCGAATCAGCAGGGCCCCCACGGTACGGCCCTCGTGCCGCAAAGGCAACGCGACATTTGTCGAGGAGTCTGTGTTCTCAATCCTTTCCGTGATTATCTCGTTCGTTTGGATCGCGCGCTCGCACAAGCTTATGCCCTCGCGCCAGGTTGAGTTTCGGCTGGTATCCAGTGAACCACTGTTTGAGGCACGGAGGCGCGCTGCGGAAACTAACTCAGCATTACTATCGCGTTGAAAGACAACTGCTTCATTTAGCGAGAGTACAGTGTCCAAAAGTCTTAATCCGTTGATGAGTCGCGACCTTGCTTCGAAGACTCGGAGTGAGTTCAAGTTGATCGAAGACTGAATCAGCTTTTCAGTGAGCTGGAGGTCTTTGCTCCAGAGCCGTTGGACGTGCACTGCGCCTACCGAGATTGCAGTGGCGACCGCTGTGGGAGTGAACAGGGTGTCGAATGAAAAAAACCACGACGCAAATAGGCTCAGGGCAGCAAAGGCTAAGAAGCCACAGCCCAGGAACGGAAATGCGCGGCGTGCTCCAAGTCGGGCGACGGCCAAGCCGGCAGCGAGGCTTGGCGCTCCTATCAACAGCATAGCAAACCGGAGGTCGGGAAGGTGTAGTTCAACTCCTTCGGGCCTTGAAAGAAGCACAAACGCATTCCGGAGCGACGTCAGGAAGTCTGCATGCCACAGGACAAAGCCCAAGAAAGCTGCCAGCAGGGCCAGTCCTGAAGAGATAATTAGATGTCTGGAGGAAGATGAGATTGCCAAGATGAAAACGGTGAAACAGCTGGAGGGTGGGGTGACTGGCGCTTTGTCAAGTTACAAAACTCAGGGGGATTATACACTGTCAGGCATTGTTTATACTACCAACAACCCAGATTTGCGAAGCAAAGTTGAAACTACTCAGCATTCAAAGAGGTTAAGGCCGCTAACAAATCAGATTCCTCCTCCGCTGCAACTGTTCGCAGGTCCAGCAGCACTTTTCCGTCAGCGATGCGGGTGATGATAGGAGGTGAGGACGACCTTAGACGATGTCCGATTTCATCGGCCGAAACGTTTTTGCTTTGGAGGGCTATAAGTGCGGTAGGTAGACGTGCGTTCGGACCCGAACCGCCCCCGACAGCTGACTCGCCCTCCACAATGTCAACCACCACTGCTGCAGCCTTGAAACTTTGCGACAAACGCTCAACCAAATTTCTCGCTCTCTCTTCAATCTCGTGCCTGGTCAGCGAGAGCATATTTAGCGCGGGTATCTCCTGAAATGCGGAGCGACGATGAGCATCGAGGGCGGCCTCAAGCGCCGCCAAACTTAATTTGTCAATCCGCAGTGCGCGATATAGAGAATGCTTGCGCAGGCGAGTAATGATCTCTCGGCGTCCGACGATCAATCCCGCCTGAGCTGAGCCCAGCAATTTATCCCCGCTAAAGGATACTACGTCGGCGCCTTTGGAAAGGCAGTCTCTGATGATCGGCTCATCGCCAAGACCATATTGAGTCAGATCCACAAGAACGCCGGATCCTGCATCCTCATACAAGAGCAATCCCGCATCATGTGTGAGCGAGGCGAGTTCCGAGAGTGCCGGTGAAGTCGTGAATCCGAGGATCCGATAGTTTGACGGATGCACTCGCATGACGAGACGGGTGTCCTTATTAATTGCTCTCCGGTAGTCATCAAGGCGGGTTCGGTTCGTCGTGCCAACTTCGATCATGCGAGTCCCGGAATTTGCCATTACATCAGGCACACGAAAATCGCCTCCGATTTCCACCAATTCCCCACGCGAAACAACTGTTTCACCATCCGCGGCCAGGACTGTCAGGATCAGAAGGGCTGCTGCTGCGCAGTTATTTACGATGAGCGCGTCTTCGGCGCCGGTTAGCTCGATGAGCAACTCTTCCACACGAGCACCGCGCCGACCGCGAGACCCGGTCGCCGCATCATATTCAAGTGTGCAATAGCCGGCGGCTTCGCGCACGATGGCGTTGCGGGCCGTGTCAGACAAGGGCGCGCGTCCGAGATTGGTATGCAGAATTACCCCCGTCGCATTGATAACGCGGCGAAGACTGGCAAGCGAGTCTCCCTTACAGGTATTCTCAAGTCTCTGAACCGCCTCAGCCAGCAATGCTTCTTTCGTATATTTCTCACTCGCAATCTGCCCGAGAGCCTCCTGGGACTGAATCTTGGAGCGCATTTCTTCAGTAACCCCGCGGGCAACTGCCGTTAGGCGTTGCACTCCAAGAGAACGCCGAAACTTTACTGCGGCCTCCGTCCGCAGCAATTGATCGACGGACGGGAGTGCGCGCAAGAGGGATGCTTTCGAGATGGTTGGCTTGGACATGGGCGATTTCAGAAGTTGTAGACTAAGGGGTGTAGAATAGCTTCTCCCCGTCCATCGAGCAAACCGGAATGCCGCAACCATAAGAGTTCTTTATCTGCAGTTCTTGAATAAATTGTTGACATACAGCTTTTGAAAGACCTAGACTCTTTAACAAGCGTCCCCAGACTGACGCACCCCGCCCATACACCTCATAAGGGAGACATCCGCCAAGTGCCAATTCGCGACAATAAGCTGTTACGCGCTCAATTGAGAGCCAAGAAGCAGAAAAAGTATGCCGTAGGGGAGAACCTGGCAACGATTGAAGAACTATTGTCGCGCCTTGAAGAGGACCTTCGCAGGCTCAAGATTGAGTTTGATATCTTCTTCAACGGAGGGTCAAAGCGTCCACCCTACGATACGAAGGGTCGCGTAGACACGCTTATCAAACGGCTGGGCGACGACCGTACTTTGACCTATGCTGAACGCTTTCGCTTCACCTCGCTGGCGGCGCGATATAACGCTTTCCGAGATCTTTGGCGTCGCACAATGCAGGGGCGAGAGGAAGGCCGGGACCCGGGATCGACCGCAAGAGCGACTGCGAAACAGGTAGCGGTGGAGAAATTTAGTAGAACCACCCTTGTGTGCTCTGATGCCAGCAGAGAAGTTGAAAAGGTGAAGAACCTTTATAGCGCTTTGCTAGAGGCTAAGAAGGTTTGTGGCGAACCGACCGCGGACTTTTCTTTCCCGCGATTCCACCGTTTAATTGCCTCTAAAGCGGATAATCTTAAGGAACGGCTCGGCTGCGATCGTGTGAGCTTCTCTGTTGACGTGGAGGGCGGTCACGTGAGCTTCAAAGCAAAGGCTGAAAAAGACTAGGAAAGAAGAAAGGCGACCAGGGGGTCGCCTTTCTTCTTTGATGCGCTTACCGGATCCGAGACCGGAAGCGGTCAGTGGCTTTGCAGAAGCAAGCCGGGGAGATCTACATCTTGATCACTTTTTCGGCCTGCGGTCCTTTCGGGCCTTGCGTCACCTCGAACTCAACCTCCTGACCCTCTTCAAGAGTCTTGAAGCCGTCGCCCTGAATGGCGCTATAGTGAACAAAGATGTCTGAAGAGCCTGGCTGCTCGATGAAGCCATAACCCTTCGAATTGTTAAACCACTTGACCTTACCGGTTATTCTAGACATAACAACGAATCCTCCTAACGATTCGGTAAAACGGGCGATAGAGCTTTGGGGCCTTCGCTCCGACTTGAGTTAATGCTTGTGAGCCGGACGCGCTTTCAAAAGGGGCGCTTCGGAAACACACAATCAACAAAAATGCATGATGAAAAGCGCTCTTGGCGCAATCTCATCATGCATACACTTACGGGGGGCAAAACTCATTGCTGTAAAGCTTGCGGATCGAAATGCTTGGGGCAAATTCCAAGGAAACCCCGCATTGGAACGACGGCGCATACTAAGCGAAAGCCTTTCAACCTGTCAAGCAGAAAAAGCGCCAATTTCCGAAGGCTTTGAGGTCTTTTACGGATAAACGCTGTCTTTCTTCACCGAAAATCCACTGCCAGGCTGCGGAAAATCAAAACGGTCTGCCGCGCCTGCTCGCCGAGATCAGGCGGCGCGGCGAAGAACTGCCGGCGAATTCTTGATATCCAGCTCCTTCAAAATGTAACCCGCGCCTCCGAATTTGTCCGTCAGGAAAAGCACGTACCGGATGTCGACCGCGATGGCCCGACCCTTTGCGTCGTTGTAGAAAAAGTCGTTGCCGAGCCCTTCGGAGTTCCCGTCAAAAATGATTCCAACTTGCTCGCCGAGCCCGTTCATGATCGGCGAGCCGGAATTACCACCGATGATGTCCGTCGTAGAAAGAAAATCGACCGGCACGTTTGTTCCGTCAGCCGTAGCGTACGGGCCAAAATCGCGCGCGCGATAAAGCTGCTTGAGCTTCTCGGGCACATCAAAAGGTTCGCGGCCGGTATCCTTCTCGATCACGCCCGAGAGCGTCGTGAACGGTAAGTAGACTGCCGCGTCGTGCGGAACGTAGCCTTTGACTTCGCCATATGTGAACCGCAACGTTCGGTTGGCGTCGGGATAAGGCTTTGCACCGCGCATCTCGCTGATGCCCTGAATGAGCAGTGGCCGCCAGCGCGCGACCGTCGCGTTGAAGGCTTGCTGACGGGGCTGCAGTCGCGTGACTTCCGCGCCGAGTTCGATGGCGAAATCAATGAGCGGCTCTCGCAGCTCGCGCAGTTGCGCGCTCGAGAGATCGAGGAGACCTGAGAGATTTTCTGCGGTCGAGTAGCGTTTGCTATCCACGACATCGCGCGCGAAATTCTCTTCGGCGCGACGGCGCGTTTCGCCCCCAGGACTTCCAAAACGCCTTTCGATGAAGTCAATCTTTTGCCCGGCGGGAAGCTCATCTGCCTTCATTAACAGGTAAGTGAGAAGCTCGCGCTCGGCTGTCAGATTGCGTTCAGCGAGAACGCCCGCAATCTGAGCGCGCACACGCTGGATGCCTGGTGCACCGAGAGCAGGGTTGCGTTCGGCCTCTGGCTTCTCTTTGTCAGCAGCCGCTCGCTGAGCAAAGGATGCGATAGCGAGCAGATCGCTTGCTCCGAACATCTGCTGAATCAAAAGGTCGTGTTGAGCCGTCGCCGTCAATTCTTTATAAGCCTTATCGAGAACGGGCAAGACTTCGCCGTATTTGTCCTTGCGCGCCGGGTTGGCATTGAGCCAGCGCGTGAAAGCGGCTTCCTCCGCCCGCCGCTGCTCTACTATATTCGCGCGCCGCAGCGCTATCACAGAGCCTTCGTAGTTCTTCAGATCATTGCTCAAACCGAAGATTGTGCTTTGAAGTTTGATGCGCAAGGCCGGATCATTCTTGCCTGCGTTCTGCAACGCCTCAATCTGACGGGTGTAAACGTCTATCAGGAAGGGCATCACTATGTCCTGGTTATAAGCGACCGAATAGCTCTCGCGGTAACGACGTGTCGAACCCGGATAGCCCATCACCAACATCAAGTCGCCCTCTTTAACTCCCGCCATCGAGAGCGGTAGAAACTTCTTCGGCTTGTAGGCCACATTGGCCGTAGAATATTCGGCCGGCTTGCCGTTTGGACCCGCATAGGCGCGCATGAAAGTGAAGTCGCCACAATGACGTGGCCACTCAAAGTTGTCTGCGTCGCCACCAAAGAACCCTATTGCTTTCGGCGGCGCATAGACGATGCGCACGTCAGGCAGCACCAGATAAGTAAACTTGTAATAGAAAAGACCCTCATTCATTGGAAGCACACGAACACTGATCCCCTCAGCCTGGTTTGCTCCAGCGCTTTCCATCGCACGAGATTTGGCTTGAATGGCACGGCTGCGCTCCGCTGGAGACATGGTTTCCGAGACGCCGCTTAAGATTTCGCTGGTCACGTCTTTCAAATCCTGGGTGATCGTCACGTTGTAACCTTTTGCGGGCAGCTCTTCGGCGCGAGTCTTTGCCACAAAACCTTTCGCGCCGTAATCGTTCGCCTGGCTTGAAGCTGAGACTAGCGCATCGAAAGCGACGTGATGATTCGTCAGCAACAGCCCTTCAGGCGAAACGAATTCACCTGTGCCGCCATCGATAATCACGACGGCATCCTTGATGCTCACCCCGTTTGGATTGTAAATATCGGTGATGGGAATTTTCAGGCCGCGCTGGTTCAGTTTTCTCAAGGGAAGCTGGCTAATTGTATCCGGCAGAAACATGCCTTCGTCACCGAAGACGCGCACCGGCACCAAGCAGAAAACCATCAAGAAAGCGAGCGAAAAAGCTGCTGAACGCGAGAGTCTAGAGCGCATACTCAACGATTCCTCCGGGGTCCCCAGCCGGGCAGCCCGGCTGGGGTGGTGGTTTTAATGGATTGGCATTGAAAATAGTTTGAGGATATTAGCAGACGGTTTGCTGAATTCGAAGGCAAAGGTCCTGGGAGAGGAAAGACCCAAGACTCGCTTGGGCCTTAATGGTTTTTGGAGTTCAGTCAAGACTCAATGACTAGCGCTGGTGAGCAGATACTGCAAAGGATTCACAGGCTCGTCGTTGATCCGCACTTCGTAATGCAAGTGTGGCCCGGTCGACCGTCCGGTTGATCCCACCCTTGCGATGAATTGGCCTCGTGTGACCGTTTGGCCTTGTGAGACATCGATATGAGAAAGATGGCCATACCGAGTTGTCAGACCGCCCCCATGATCTATGACAACGAGTTGACCGTAACCATTCTGCCAGCCAACAAAAGTAACGTTGCCATTCGCGCCAGCAATTACGGGTGCACCCCATGGCGCATCGATATCTTGGCCGGAGTGAAACTCATACGAGTTTCCACCAAACGGATTCCTACGTCCGCCAAAACCACTCTCCAGTTTTCCTTCCACGGGCCAAACCGACGGTGTGTAGCCACGTTTTCGCAACACAGCTTCGTAAGCCTGCATGTCCTTCTCCAGCTGATTCATCTTCTCTTCAAGGGCCGCGAGACTCTTCGCATCAAGCGGCGAAGCGGGACCGCCGGTTCCCGGTAAAGCTGCCTCGCCGTGGACCACTCCAGACTTTTCCGCGAGCCTCCGAGAAGTGTCTTCAACTGCTTCGACACGAGTGCTCAGTTCATTCAATTCTTGGCGTTGGCGTTCGTTTTCAGCGCGCAAGCGCCCATTTTCAAGTTCTATCCTTAAATGGGCAGCTTGTTGCGTCAAGCCATAAAAGCCATAAAGAGAGCTGCAGAAAAGAACCGATGCGAACATCGCAAATAGTTTGAGCCATCTCTTTTCAACACAGAAACGGCGAATCTGTGAACGGGATCGGGAGGTGTGGGAGATGATAAAAGCATAGAAACGGTCGTCTCTGGCCATCTTAACGTGCTCCTCTGTTGCCTCACCCGCAGAAGGATCGGGGCTGCGAGCAACGAAAAAGGCACAGCCTCCGAAGGGCGACTTGTGCGAACCCAAATATATGCGAGGGTCTTATTTGACCTGCTTGAAGATTGCAGCGGATGGATCGAACCTGCTGTGTAGAGGTGAAAATCCCTCCGGCCGGAGCTGCAAAGAAGCGGTACGCTATCACACCGTTGAAAGCAATTGCAACCGGGCAAGGCTCATTGGAAGGGTGCCGATCAGGAAACGCGAACGAGTTCTGGCAGTGACTAAGTGGAAGGCTTTACTGCGGATAGCGAGTTCTAGAGATCTTCGGCCTCCCGGCGACGGCGAGACCGCTCGCGAAACATTGCCAGAAGAATCATGCCAATGAGCCCGACGAAAATGACGATGATGGCGATCTTGATCACAGCGAGCAGGAAGCCCGCAAGCGCGATCAGTTGACGAAGGAGAGCGATAATCAAGAATATGAGTGCCAGAATCCCACCCAGCCGCGCGAAAGTCTTAAAAAAAGCTGTCATAATGAATCCTTACTTCTGAAAAAAGACTCTGCAGAAATCCTAGGATCTTCGCTCGAATGGCATCGCTGCGATTTCTTTGCGAGCGAATCTTGTCGTCTCTCCAGTGCGAAAAGGTTGCGAATCAAGTGTACCAGTTGCAACAACGGATGGCGGTGGCCTTCGCGAATCAAACCTAACTACTCGATCAGAAAATCTCCTTCGACGGATGTAATCAAAGAGCATGTACGCTCCTAGCGCGACAAGAGCAACGGGAAGCAATTCTCGGATAGGAAGTTCCACGCCCAGTAGTGTGTGAAGCAGGAAGATTGTGCCGATCACAATCAGTGTTACACCCCAGGCAAATGGATTTCCGTAAAGGCGCCGTGCAATAACGTCCTCTTCGGTTTCTGGACTTAATCCGGCGCGCATCAGTTGAGCAGTGCGACAAGCGTCAACGGCCGCAAAGAGCCAAGTTCCCAGAACACCCAGGATAAAGAAATGCATTCCCTGAGTGATAACGGCCATCTGAAAAAAGCTGGCAAATATCGCGAAATGAACGATGGCTTTCGCTGTTTGACCGTTGTAAGCCGCACCCAACCCGGGAACAAAAGACAGTAGTGTGGCCACGAAGGGCGAACTTTTACGCCTGATCACCTGAGACGCCGTAGACTGCGAATGATGCCTTAGCAACTCAACACCAGCGACAATACAATCCTGACAGAACGGAAAGCCGCGAATGCGATGATCGCAAGCAGGGCAGAGTGCACGAGCACACTGATTGCACTGGACCACTGCAGGATTCTTGAGATGATAGGTGCAATACATCATTGGCTAATCCATGCTTGCCATAAGCCTAACGGTTGTTCTGCCCAGTTCCACTGGGAGAGCTATTCTGTTTGGGTTGCTGTTTCTGTTCACCAGATGCCGGTTTCTGCGCCGAGTTTCCTTGAGAGTTCTGTCCTCCCACCAGCTCTTTAAGACCGTCGGTAAACTCTTTGATCCCACCGTTTGAGTTGCCACCAGCATAGCTTTGCTCTGCCAAACGCATACTTGCCCGATAGACGCCACTAATCGATCCGTCAGCCGACACCGTGTTAGTAAGCACAAACACCGCTACAAGCAGCATGGTTGCCACAGTCGCAAGCTGCGGAGAAACTATCGGATCGAGCCACCCTCTAAGCCAGGAAGCGAGTCGCGCCGTGATTGGTGCGCGTACTTCTTGGGAGCTAAGAGTGCCGAGCGTGGCTTGCAGAATCTTTTCATTCAGACCCGCCGGTACGGGTCTCTCTTCACTGATGTAGCTGTAGCAGGCGCCAATCGAGCGAACGACCTCACCTGGCAGTTCGGTACAGCGGGCGCAGAGGGCGGCGTGACGTTCCCAACGATGATAGAGCGCAGCCGGCAGGAAGCCATCGAGGTAATCCGTAAGAAACTCTTCAAATTCCTCGCACGCCATGGTCGTTTGCGGCATTGTGTCTTGCAGAATGCGCGCTTCGAGATCGCGAGTTGGTGGCGGCACGCTCGCAACCCTGCATGCCTGCATGGTGTTCTTCACTTCCGTCAAAGTCTCATGACAAACGGGACAGCGGAGAGCGTGCGCCGCAAAAGTACGGTGCGTCTCGGCATCAAGCGCGCCATCCAAGTAGTCAGTCAGACGATCCTCAAAATCTGCACAAATCATTACAGTTTCTCTTTTCCGCCCCGCGATGATTTCTGGGCCACGTAACTCCCGCGCGCTAATAGCCCTTCTAAGTTTACGTCTCGCTCATTGCCACGACCTTCATTCGCCGGAGGATTTTAGCTAGCTCTATGCGGCCACGATTGATCCGCGACTTAACAGTGCCTTCCGGTATTCTCAAAAGATCAACTATCTCCTGATAGCTCAATTCTTCTATGTCACGCAATATGACGCACGTTCGCAGGTCAGCCGAGAGCCTGTCGATGCCCGCTTGAACTTGGGCGCCGAGTTCGCGGCGCTCCATCTCCTTCTGGACTGAGTTGCTGGCTGTGTGGAGATGATAAGTGTGATCTGCAAGATCATCCGCCTGATTGTCGTGTGGCGTACGCTGTCGCTTTCTGTAGTCGTCAATGATTAGATTGCGCGCAAGCCGCATCAACCAGTTCTGCAAATCACCCTGGTTCGCGTCGTATTGATCCAAAGAGCGATAAACTCTAATAAAAACTTCCTGTGTCAGGTCTTCCGCTGCATCTGCTCGCGACGTAAAGCGATATGCGAGATTGTAAATCCGTCTTGAATAGCTCTGCACAATCTCTTCCCATGCCGCACCGTCTCCCGCGCGACACTTGCGAACCAACTCGGCTCCTTTGCCGGCAGCCAAAACGTTTGCAGCCCCCACCTGATGTTTCTCCGCCTCTAACTAGCCCTCAATCGCCAATATGTTTGGCAAG
>JBGPNE010000008.1:0-18125 GCA_041487335.1 Pyrinomonadaceae bacterium | reverse complement strand
CGCCAAGTTTCTGGTGCCGGATGAGGTGCGGGAAAACTTCCGGCGCGGTATTGGATCTCGTGGCCAAGCGTTGCGCGACGAGTGGTTCACAAAGTTGGGGGAATACAGGAAAGCTTATCCTGAGCTGGCGGATCATCTGATTAAGATGCAAAAGCGAGAGCTGCCCGATGGTTGGGACAAAGACATTCCGAAGTTTGAGCCTGATCAGAAAGGCCTCGCGGGTCGCGATGCGTCGGCGAAGGTGCTCAACGCGATAGCCAAAAACGTGCCGTGGCTAATCGGCGGCGCGGCCGATCTGGCGCCTTCGACGAAAACTCGACTGACCTTTGATGGCGCAGGCGACTTTCTGGCCGAGACCCCAGCGGGCAGGAACTTTCATTTCGGCGTGCGTGAGCACGTGATGTCGTCAATCCTGAACGGGCTGTCACTTTCCAAGGTTCGTCCCTACGGATCGGGCTTTTTGATCTTTTCCGATTACGCGCGCGGGTCAATCCGGCTAAGCGCGATCATGGAGATTCCGACCATTCACATTTTCACGCACGACTCAATCGGGGTCGGCGAAGATGGACCAACGCACCAGCCGGTCGAGCAGCTTGCGAGCTTGCGGGCCATTCCCAATCTGATCGTGCTGCGGCCGGGCGATGCGAATGAGGTTGCCGAGGCGTGGCGCGCGATCATGCCACTCAAGCACGAGCCGGTTTGCCTGATTCTGAGTCGTCAAGCACTGCCGACGCTCGATCGCACGAAATACGCAGGCGCAGAGAACACTAAGTTTGGCGGCTATATTCTCGCTGATGCCGCGGGACCAGACGGGCAGCTCGACGTGATCCTGATGGGGACGGGTTCTGAAGTTTCTCTTTGCGTCGGCGCCTACGAAAAACTTGTGGCCGAGGGCGTCAAAGCGCGCGTCGTAAGCCTTCCTTCCTGGGAGCTTTTCGAACATCAATCTCAAGAGTATAAAGACAAAGTGATCCCGCCAACGGTCAAAGCGCGGGTCGCGGTCGAGCAAGCCGCACGATTCGGCTGGCAACGATACGCCAGCAGTACTGACGCGATTATCGGCATGAGAACATTCGGAGCCAGCGCGCCGCTGAAAGAGTTAACCAAGAAGTTTGGCTTCACGGTCGATGCCGTGGTTGAAGCCGCCAAACAAGAGATCGAGCGGGTCAAAACGAAATCGGCATGAGCACGGCTATTTTGTTTCGGGACTTAAGGAGCAAACCCTATGAGCAACCCACTTGTTGAAGTAATGAAGCTGGGCCAGTCCATCTGGTACGACAACATACGCCGCGCGATGCTCGTCAGCGGTGACCTGCAAAAGAAGATCGATGAAGATGACCTGCGGGGCGTAACGTCGAATCCCACTATCTTTGAAAAAGCGATCACCGGTTCAACGGACTACGACGAGCAAATGCGGTCGCTAATCAAGGCTGGCAAAAGCGTAAAAGAAATCTACGAAGCTCTGGTCATCGACGACATCGGTCGTGCGGCGGACATCCTCAAACCTGTTTACGCTAAAACCGACGGTGCAGATGGCTACATAAGTCTTGAGGTGAACCCGCGCCTCGCCTATGACACCCAGGGCACAATCGAAGAGGCCGACCGCCTGTTCAAAACGCTGGGCCGGAAAAATGTGATGATCAAGATTCCAGCCGCACAGGAAGGCCTACCGGCAATTGAAGAAGCAATCTACCGGGGAATCAACGTAAACGTCACCATGATCTTCTCGATTGAAAACTACGAGCAGGTTGCCGAGGCTTTTATCAAGGGACTGGAAAGACGCGCCGCTGAAGAAAAAACAGTCGATCACATCGCGTCGGTAGCTAGCTTCTTTGTCTCGCGAGTCGATACGATGATTGATACTGATCTGGAATACCGCGCGCGTCACAGCCTGCCCGAAGAGAAAGCCAGTCTCGAAAATCTTTGCGGCAAGGCCGCGATCGCCAACGCCAAGCTTGCTTACCAGCGATTTAAAGAGATCTTTTACGGTGAAAGGTTTGCCGCTCTGAAGGCTAAAGGCGCCCAGGTGCAACGACAGCTCTGGGCGTCGACGGGAACCAAGAACCCAAAGTATTCAGATGTTTTGTACTTAGACAACTTGATCGGTGGAGACACAGTCAACACGGTTCCTCCGGCGACCTACACTGCTTTTCGCGATCACGGAAAGGTCGCTCTGACTCTCGGACAGGGCCTCGATGAGTCTCGCAAAGTAATTTCCAAACTGGGAGAACTGGGAATTGATTTAAAGGAAGTCACCGAGAAGCTTCAGTCTGATGGGCTGACCTCGTTCGTCGGTTCTTTCGACACACTTGTTGAGTCAATCGAGTCAAAGCGTGACGCGCTTGTTTCCGGAATCCATCAGAGATTGACTGCTTCGCTGGGGAAACATGGCGCCGCGGTCAGCACTGCGATCAAGGAAGCGGACAAAGGCGATGTAGTCCGGCGTATCTGGCGCAAGGATGCGGCACTATGGAAAGAAGATCCGACACATCAAAAAATAATAAATAATGCTCTCGGCTGGCTTACCGTGCCTGACGCGATGATCGGCGTCGAAGATGACTTGATTGCTTTTGTGGATCGAATCCGGGGCGTAAGCCAGTTTAAGCACGTTATGCTCTGCGGCATGGGCGGCTCGTCACTCTGCCCGGAAGTCTTTCGTCAAACTTTTGGACAACAAGCAGGCTATCCCGAGCTTTTAGTACTTGACTCAACTGACCCGGACGCCTTCTGCGACATAGCAGATCAGATCGACATCACAAAGTGTCTTTTCATCATCTCGTCGAAATCGGGTACAACGACCGAGCCGCTGGTTTTCTACAAATACTGGTACGACCAGGTCGGTAAGCGCAAGGAAAATCCTGGGGAATGCTTCGTCGCTATCACGGATCCGGGAACCCTGATGGAGAAGATGGCGACGGAAGACAAATTCAGACGTATCTTTCTGAATCCCGCCGACATCGGCGGGCGCTACTCCGCGCTCTCCTATTTCGGCATGGTGCCGGCCGCGCTGATGGGACTCGATATTAAGAAGCTGTTGGATCGTGCGGAAAGAATCGTGCATTCCTGCGCTTCGGTCGTGCCGGCGGCCGATAACCCTGGCGTGCGGCTGGGCGCGATCATGGGCGAGTGTGCTCGGGCCGGGCGCGATAAACTTACAATTGTCGCCGATCCGAAGATTTCCTCGTTTGGCCTCTGGGTTGAGCAGTTGATTGCCGAAAGTACGGGCAAGGAAGGCAAAGGAATCGTTCCCGTAGCGGGTGAGCCGCTGGGGCCGCCTTCCGTCTACGGCGACGACAGGCTCTTTGTCTCGATTGCTGTCGGCAAGCTCGATAGCGAAACCGAAGTGAAGCTAAAGGCCCTGGAAGCCGCGGGCCACCCGGTGATTTACCGCACACTCACCGATCTTTACGATCTCGGGGAAGAGTTTTTCCTGTGGGAGATTGCGACAGCGTTTGCTGGCTACCGCCTCGGCATCAATCCTTTCGATCAACCGAACGTGCAAGAGTCCAAGGATGCCACCAAAGAACTGCTCGAGAAGTTTGCCACCGAGGGCAAGTTGAATGAACAGCCCGTGCTGGCCAGCGACGGCACGCTGACAGTTCACGCCGACGACAAAACGGTCACAGCGCTTCCGTCTTCATCCGTTCTAGATGCGCTGCGCGCGCACCTCGCGCGAGCCGGTGCGGGCGACTATATCGCGCTCCTTGACTACATCGAAGAGACGCCCGAGAACGAATCGATAATCCAGCAGATGCGCACCCATTTGCGCGATACGACCCGGTGCGCCACCACCACCGGCTATGGGCCAAGGTTTTTGCATTCGACCGGACAGCTACACAAGGGCGGCCCGGACACAGGGGTCTTTATCCAGGTAACCGCGCCGGACAGAACCGATTTGCCGATACCCAATCAACCCTATACGTTCAGCATCCTGAAGCAGGCCCAGGCGCTGGGTGATTTCCGCTCGCTGTCTTCGCGCGGGCGGCGCGCGATTCGCGTTGACTTGGGAGCGGATACAACTGCGGGCTTACGTCGGCTGCGCGATCTGATCGCGGAAGCTGTGCCCCGCTCGGGCGCGACCACGAAGTGACAACGTGAGGGCTTCGCTGATTTCAATTTTCAACCGAAGGACAAAACAATGGCTACTCCTGAACAAAGCACAAAGACAGCCAAGATCGGGATGATCGGTCTCGCCGTGATGGGTGAGAATCTGGCAATGAACATCGAGCGCAATGGCTTCCCCATCGCTGTTTTCAATCGCGACCCGGCCAAGGTAGATAACTTTGTCGCGCGTACGCAGGGCAAGAACGTGATCCCGACTAAATCTCCCGAAGAATTTGTTCGCTCACTCGAACGTCCCCGCAAAGCTATTCTGCTCGTCAAGGCCGGCGATCCCGTTGACTGGACCATCGATCAAATCAAACCGTTCATGGAACGGGGCGACATCATCATCGACGGCGGCAATTCCTATTTCGTCGATACCGAGAGAAGAGAGAAAGCCTTGAAGGCCGAAGGACTGAACTTCATCGGCTCGGGAGTATCCGGCGGAGAGAAAGGAGCACTCTGGGGCCCGAGCCTGATGCCCGGCGGCGACCGCAATGCTTACGAGCAGATCCGCCCGATTTGGGAAGCCATCGCCGCCAAAGTCGACGATGGACCATGCGTGACCTACATCGGGCCCGGCGGCGCCGGCCACTTCGTAAAGATGGTCCATAACGGGATCGAGTACGGGGACATGCAGCTTATCGCCGAGTCTTACGACATCATGCGGAATGTGCTCGGCCTCGAAGCGGCGGAAATGGCGGACATTTTTGACGAATGGAATCGTGGCGATCTTGAGTCATTTCTGATCGAGATTACGGCGAAAATCCTGCGTGTTAAAGACCCGGAAACAGGAAGGCCCCTGGTCGATCTAATTCTCGACAAGGCTGGGCAGAAGGGCACGGGAAAGTGGACCAGCGAGGTGGCCCTCGATCTAGGCGTTGTCGTCCCCACTATCGACGCGGCCATCGACACGCGCACACTTTCAGGGCGCAAGGAAGAACGCCTCGAGGCGAGTAAGCAAATCAGCGGTTCTTCCCGCACGAGATATGCCGGCGACAAGCACGAGATGATCGACGCCATTCACGATGCGCTTTACGCTTCCAAGATTTGCTCGTACGCGCAAGGTATGAACCTGATTCGCGCCGGCTCGGAGAAATGGAATTGGGACATAAACCTCGGCGAAGTGTCGCGCATCTGGAAGGGCGGCTGCATTATTCGCGCCCAGTTTCTGGACAAAATAAAACAGGCTTACCAGCGGCGGAATGATCTTCCCAATCTGCTGCTCGATCCAGACTTCAAAGCTTGGGTGGAAGAGGCCCAGCCAAACTGGCGGCTCGCGGTAACCACGGCGATGCAGCATGGAGTGCCTGTGTTGGCGATGGCCTGCAGCTTGAACTACTTCGACATGTATCGCACGGCAAACCTGCCCTTGAATCTGACTCAGGCGCAGCGCGACTTTTTCGGTTCGCACACTTACGAGCGTATCGATAAGCCTGGGCAAGGCCCGGTACACACAGAGTGGGAAGAGATGCTGGAGAAACAGTGAACGCTGCTAGATGGAGGTGAGGTTGACTAAAACCAGCAAGTGCAGGCCCGACCATTGTGCCTGCACTGCTATTCTTGTAGTGACCGCCGCCCACTGTAACACAAAATAATCTATGCAATCCTCCACTGTAATGGAAAATCCGCTTCGCCAGGGCATCCGGCTGGAACGAACAGCCGAACCCTGTATCGTGGTCATCTTTGGCGCCTCTGGAGATCTGACTAAGCGAAAGCTGGTCCCCGCTCTTTACAGACTTGTCCAGGAGCGCCTCGTGCCTGCCGAGTTTGCGATTGTCGGACTGGCGAGGACCGAGATGACCGACGACGAGTTTCGCAGGAAGATGAAAGGGTCAGTCGAGCAATTCTCTGAGGCGAGACGCGTCGACGAAGAGGTCTGGCATTCATTTGAGCAAGGGCTCTACTACCTCCGGACAGACCTTGGTACCGCGGGCGATTACCAGAAGCTCGCAGATCTGCTTAACCGCATCGATCGAGAGCGCGGCACCGGTGGCAACCGCCTCTTTTATCTTTCAGTCGCACCACGATTTTACGCCGAAGCAGTTGAGCAGCTTGGACGAGCCGGCCTCGCGAAGCCAAAAGATTTGAGCTGGGTGCGCGTAATCATCGAGAAACCCTTCGGCACGGATCTTCAGAGCGCGCAGCTATTGAACAAGCAAATTCACGAACACCTTGACGAGTCGCAGATTTATCGTATTGACCATTACCTTGGTAAGGAAACGGTTCAGAACCTTCTTGCCTTCCGATTTGCTAATGGGATTTTTGAGCCGTTGTGGAACCGCCAGTATATCGATCACGTGCAGATCACAAACGCCGAATCGGTTGGAGTCGAGGGACGTGGTGGTTATTACGAGGGAGCAGGTGTCGTGCGCGACATGATTCAGAACCACGTGTTTCAGGTTTTGTCGCTGGTCGCGATGGAACCCCCAGCACACCTGGGTTCGGAAGCTGTGCGTGACGAGAAGGTGAAAGCGATGACCGCGGCGCGAGAATTTACACCTGAACGGGTGAAGGCCGAGTGTGTGCGCGGCCAGTATGGACCCGGATCCATCGGCGGCAAGCCCGTTCCCGGTTATCGCGAAGAAGAAGGCGTCGCTCCCGATTCGACCACGGAAACCTTTGCTATGCTGACGATGTACTTTGACAACTGGCGGTGGGCTGGCGTGCCGTTTTACATACGTTCTGGCAAACGCTTGCCAAAACGCGTGACCGAAATCGCGATTCAGTTTCGGGCTGCGCCCCATCTGCTCTTCGGCGCGGAAGTGATGGAACAGGTCACGCCCAACCAGTTGATCATTCGTATACAACCCGACGAGGGAATTACCCTGCGGTTCGCAGCCAAGGTCCCCGGTCAGATCACGCACATTCGGGATGTGAATATGGACTTTCGATATGGGTCTTCATTCGGTGTCCAGCTTGCCGAAGCCTATGAACGGCTGTTGTTGGACTGCATTCTTGGCGATTCAACTCTTTACGCGCGCAAAGACATGACTGAGCGAGGCTGGGAACTTGTCATGCCTATCTTGGACGAATGGACCGCCAGGAAAAATGAAGTTTCATTTCCGAATTACGAGGCTGGGACGTGGGGTCCGCAAGCTTCTTATGAATTGATCGAGAGCCACGGAAGGCGCTGGCGGCGCCCGTAGAAAGATTGCTGGTTGGTCACTGGTGACGGTCACCAGTCACCTGGCGCCTGGCACAAAAGTTTGAGAATGCCGATAGAAACACAGGCTAATGCAGTTCCGGTCTCGCCGTCGAAGGGCATCGATGTCGATAGGATTGAGATGGAACTCGCGTCGATGTGGTCGAAGGCGAGTGGTTCTAAAAACGGAACAGCCAGTTCGGGGGTGACCCGCGCCTGCACGCTAAACTTGATCGTCTACACCACTCCGTCTGACGATCGCGATGAACTGGAGCAGATGCTCAACCAGGTCAGCGAACGGCATCCAGGACGAATACTGATTCTTGTGGCGGACCGCGAAACGAAAGAACCTAAACTCGAAGCTTACGTTTCGACGCGGTGCCGGCTTTTGGGTGCGAGTAGCAAGCAGATTTGTGGCGAACAGGTCACCATTGAGGCTGGTGGTCCGATTGTGGAGACGGCGGCCACCGCTGTCGCGCCCCTTCTGGTTCCCGACGTGCCTGTTTACCTCTGGTGGAAAGACATTCCCCACTACGAAGATAAGTTGTTTGACCGAATGGCCTATATGGCTGACCGGATTGTCATTGATTCGGCAGCGTTCGATCACCCACACGACGACTTACTTCGTCTAGCAAAGATGATCGGTGACCCTTCACGACTCCTGCGCGTGAGTGACCTGAACTGGGGACGGCTCACGTCTTGGCGTACGTTATTGGCCAGCTTCTGGGACGTACCCGATTATCGGCCGCTGCTGGACGAAATCGACCGCGTGGAAGTCGCGTATGATCCACCGGACGTAGCTCCTGACGAGATCGCTCCGAAAGCGTTGCTGCTAGCTGGTTGGTTGTCATCGCGGCTCGGCTGGGAGGTTGTTGGCAAAGGGGTGCGCGGGAATGGAGGAGTTATCGAGTGTGATCTGACGTCGGGCGATCGAGTAATGATTCTCTCATTAATACGAGAAGAAAAGAACGCACAGAATGATGGCATGATTTCATCAGTTGCTCTTTCAGCCAAAAAGGGAAAGGCAGACTTCTATGTAGCGCTACGCGCCGGCGGGACAAAGCTTCAAACCGAAGCAAGGATTGGGACCCAGCGTTCCGTGGGACGTGTGCTCGGCTACGAAATGCGCAGTGCGGCAGATCGCCTGAGCCGGGAGCTTGCCTTTCTCAGCCGCGATTCCGTCTACGAGGAGGCAGTAGCGCGAGCGGCTCAATTGGTTGAGGCGATACCTAATCTTAAGAAGATCTGACAGTTACCCAATGATACTCGCGGGAGACATCGGTGGAACAAAAACCAATATAGCTCTTTTTCAAACGAACGGGAGCGAGGTTGGCCCCGTTATCAAGCAGCGAACTTTTCGGAGCGCGGACTACGATTCGCTTGAAACCATTCTCAAGGAGTTTGTAGGCGAGGGTGAGTCAAAAATCACCGACGCCTGCTTTGGAATTGCGGCTCCAGTGGTTCAAGGACGCGCCAAAACTCCCAATCTTGACTGGACTGTGAGCGCACAATCGCTCGCCCAGGTGCTGAAAATTGATCGAGTCGGTCTAATCAACGATCTGGAAGCCACAGCACGCGGCATAGCCGCCCTCAACGATTCGCAATTGCTAACTCTCAATACAGGCGACCCAAAGCGCGGCGGCAACCGTGCTCTGATTGCTGCCGGAACTGGCCTGGGGATGGCCGGCATCTTCTATCGCGACGGCCACTACCATCCCATACCGTCTGAGGGCGGCCATAGCGATTTCGCGCCACGCACACCGCTTGAGATAGAACTTTTGCGCTATCTCACGGAAAAGTTTGCAGGTCACGTAAGTTACGAACGCGTGCTCTCGGGTCCCGGTCTTTTTAACATCTATTCTTTTCTTCGCAACCGCAACTATGCAGAAGAGCCAGCCTGGCTCGCCGAGCAAATTGAATCCGGCGATAAAACTGCAGCCGTTTCTATGGCGGCTCTATCAAATAAATCTGAGCTGGCTGTGAAAGCATTGGATATATTTGTGGCCGCTTACGGAGCCATGGCCGGAAATCTCGCTTTGTTGATGCTGTCAATCGGAGGCCTGTACGTCGGCGGTGGGATTGCTCCGAAGATTTGCGAAAAACTTGAAGACGGTACCTTTATGAGAGCGTTTAGCGACAAGGGCAGGTTCTCTTCTTTGGTTGCAAGCGTTCCTGTTCACATCATTCTCGATGACAAAACGGCACTCTTTGGCGCTGCACGCGCGGCTCTTTACGTCTGTGGGTAAATTCCGGCTCGTGGACAGAGCGGCGGCTAGACTGCTCTAAATCGTACTCTGAAATAGTTAGAATTTCTTCGAACCGAGCTTTCCCAACCTGAATCACCGATGAAAACCAAAGAGCAGCAAAGGCTACAAGAGCTCCACAGTTCACCCGTCCCGCCATGGAGGAAATGGGGTCCATATGTATCAGAGCGTGCGTGGGGGACGGTGCGTGAAGACTATAGCCCGAATGGCACCGCATGGGATTTCTTTCCTCACGACCTCGCGCGCTCGAAAGCGTATCGCTGGGGCGAAGATGGGCTCGCGGGTATCTGCGATCGCTATCAGATCCTGACCTTTGCGCTCGCATTGTGGAACGGCCGCGATCCGATCTTGAAAGAACGGCTCTTCGGACTGGTTCCCCATGAGGCGAACCACGGCGAAGACGTTAAGGAGTATTATTTTTATCTCGACTCCACGCCGACCCACTCGTACATGAAGTACCTGTATAAGTATCCGCAGTCTGAATTTGCTTATTCGAAGTTGATCGAGGAGAACGGTCGCCGGCGCGGAAAGCAAGAACCCGAGTATGAACTGATCGACACCGGCATCTTCAACGACAATCGCTATTTCGATGTTTTCGTCGAGTATGCGAAAGCTGATCCAGAAGACATCTGTGTTCGCATTGAAGTGGCCAACCGCGGAGCGGAAGACGCGAAGATACATGTGCTGCCACAACTCTGGTTTCGAAACAGATGGAGTTGGGGACCTGAGCCCAAGCCGGAACCGGTCATTCGCCTGGGGCCGACAGGCAAGAAATTCAAGAGCTTGGAGGCCGACGACTCTCAAGCCGAATCGTTGCCAAACCTGCCTTTTGAATACAGTCTTGGTAAACGCTACCTATACGGAGACGCAGACTGCCAGCTGCTGTTCACCAACAACGAGACCAACGCGACGCGCGTCTGGGGAGCAGGCGCGCAGAGTCGGAGCCCGTTCGTCAAGGACGCATTTCATCGATATGTCATCGCTGGTGAACAATGTGTGAACCCGGCGCAGGTCGGCACCAAGGCGTGCTTTCATTATGCGGAGCGCAATGTTCCCGCGGGCGGCTCGATCGTTATCCACCTGCGTTTAACGGACAAGGTCCTCAAGCAGCCGCTGGCTGAGGTAGAAAAGATCCTCGCGGAGCGACGTGCGGAGGCCGATGAGTTTTACGCATCCATACATCCCGCAAAGGCTAGCGCAGACGAACGCCGCATTCAACGGCAAGCGTTCGCCGGCATGCTCTGGGGCAAACAGATCTACTTTTACGACATCGACGTTTGGCTCAATGGTGACAATCCTAACTGCCCACCGCCCGAGTCGCGCCGCCGCGGCCGCAACACGCGTTGGCTGCACCTGAATTCAATGCGCGTGCTGTCGATGCCGGACAAGTGGGAGTATCCGTGGTTCGCTGCGTGGGATCTGGCGTTTCATTGCGTGCCGCTCGCGCTGGTCGATCCAGAATTCGCGAAGGAGCAGTTGTGGCTGTTGCTCTTTGAACAATTTCAGCACCCCAACGGTCAGATTCCCGCCTACGAGTGGGAGTTCTCTGATCTGAATCCTCCAGTTCATGCCTGGGCCGTATGGCGTGTTTACAACATGGACCGGATTCGATCGGGTAAACCTGACCGCGAGTTTCTCGAACAGTGCTTTCATAAACTGCTCATCAACTTCGCGTGGTGGGTGAACAAGGTGGACAGCGAAGGCAATAATGTTTTTGAGGGCGGCTTTCTCGGCCTTGACAACATAACGGTGCTCGACCGCAGCCACGAGTTACCGCGAGGAACCAAGCTTGAACAATCCGATGCCACGGGATGGATGGGCTCGTTTTGCCTCTACCTGATGCGCATCGCCCTCGAACTAGCGAAAGAGAACAGGGTGTACGAGTCGCTCGCGACCAAATTCTTCCAGCACTACATCTACGTGGGCGCAGCGATGAAGCACATGGGCAATCGCAACTACCAACTGTGGGACGAGCAAGACCTCTTTTTCTATGATGTGCTGCGCTTTCCGGATGGAACCTTTCACAAGTTTCGCGTGCGCTCGCTTGTCGGCCTCATACCTCTCTACGCGATTGAACGGCTGGAAGAAGACTGGATCAAACCGTTTCCCGAGTTCAGCGCCAATCTTCACTGGTTTTTGAGAAACCGGCAAGACATTGTGCAGCGCTGTGTTACCACAATCGAGCGCGACAAGAAGAAGGTCTACATTCTGGCGATTGTCAACGAGAGTCAGATACGTCACCTGCTGGAGCGCATTTGGGATCCTGCAGAGTTTCGCTCTGATTATGGTCTCAGAAGCTTATCCAAGTGGCATCAAGCTCATCCTTTCGTTTTCGAAAACAGCAGAGTAGGGTACGAGCCCGCCGAATCAATCGAGATGTTGAAGGGAGGTAATTCTAACTGGCGAGGTCCGGTCTGGTTTCCCACAACATTCATGATGATCGAATCGCTTCGCAAGTTGGGTAAAGCTTACGGGCCCCTAATGGAGATCAACAACCCGGTCGCGGATGAACCCCCGATTACATTAGAGGACATGGCGAAAGGCTTTGCCGACCGCCTGATTTCGATCTTCACACGCGACGAAAGCGATAGGCGCCCGCTTTACGGCAAGATTGAGAAATTTCAAAACGATCCTCACTGGCGTGACCTGATTCTATTCTACGAATATTTTCAGGGCGACTCTGGCTACGGCCTTGGGGCTTCGCATCAGACAGGCTGGACGGGATTGGTAGCCTCGCTCATTGACGAATGGAGGCAATGAAGGCTCGAGTCGGAAAGTAACACCAGTCTTAACGTGACTGCTGAAGCCGCGACTCCTGCGTTCTGCTCTTAGTGATGTCAGTATCACTTAGTTCAGAAGAGCTGACCATGCTGCGGGCGCTGGCGGTTCGTTTTCCAACCGCAGATTCCGCTTTAGCGGAACTCTCCGCCTTAAAAGCCTGTCTGTCTTTGCCAAAGGGAACGGTTCACGTAGTTAGCGATGTGCACGGCGAATACAAAAAGCTTCGGCATATTATCAACAATGCTTCAGGCACCCTGCGTCCACTCGTACAGGCGCTATTTGCAGATCGATTGAGTGAGAGTGAGCTCCGAGAACTACTTGCCGTTCTCTATTATCCACGCGAGGCGATGGAATATCTGAGTGAGCGACTGAGCGACGCGGTGACCCGCCAAGCGTGGGTGCGACGCACGCTGCGTCTTCAGTTTGATATCGTTCGCCAATTAGCAGGCTGCTATCGACGCGCGCATGTTGTCTCGCTATTTCCGCCAGTCCACGGGGAATTGTTTGAAGAATTGCTGCATGCGCCGTGTAACGGTCGCGGGCAGGAGTATGTCGACGCAATGGTCAACGGGCTCGTAGAACACGGGCGCGATTTAACTGCGGTGCGCGCCGCCTCACGTCTGGTGCGCAATCTTAGCGTGTCAGAAATTGTTGTGGCCGGTGACCTCGGCGATCGTGGTCCGCGCCTCGACCGCGTTATCGATTATTTAACGCAACAGCCATGCGTCTCCTTCGCCTGGGGTAACCATGACGTTTTATGGATGGGCGCCTGTTTGGGCCACGAGGCGTTAATTGCGACGGTGGTGCGCATCTCTCTTCGCTACAGGCGGCTTTCGCAGCTCGAAGAGGGCTACGGTCTGATCATGTCGCCGCTCGAGAAGCTTGCACGCACGGTTTATGCCAATGACCCGGCCGAAAGATTTAAGACCCGCGGAACGGGGCTGCGCGATGATCTCTTGATGGCCCGGATGCAAAAAGCCGCTGCGATCATGCAGTTTAAGCTCGAGGGCCAAGTAAGCCGCCATCATCCAGAGTGGGAAATGGAACATCGCAACTTGCTGCACAGAATCAATCACGCCGCCGGGACAGGTGAAATCGACGGACGTGTGCACTCATTGCGCGATACACACTTTCCGACAGTTGATCCAGCGGACCCTTACAAACTTTCCCCGGAAGAGCGTGCATGCATGGATCGCTTGGTGCAATCCTTTATTTCGAGCGCGCGGCTCTGGGAACACATGTTGTTTGTAGCCAGGCGAGGCGCTATGTGGCTGCGCCGTGATCACGCACTGATCTTTCACGGCTGTGTGCCGGTCAGTGATGGCGGAGACTTTCTTTCTCTCAGAGTGGACGGCAGAGAGCTTTCGGGACGCGCTCTTTTCGATGCGCTCGACTCAGTCGTACGCCGCGCTTTTCGAAAGGGCGAAGCAGCGGGTAGTGATAGTGACTGGCTCTGGTATCTCTGGACCGGACCGCGTTCCCCTCTTTTTGGCAAAGATCGCATGGCCACTTTCGAAAACTATTTCGTCGATGACAAAGAGGCGGGCAAGGAACACAAGAACCCTTATTTTACGCTGATTCACGAGCATGACTTCTGTCGTCGAGTTTCCGAAGAGTTTGGTCTAATGAAGGATGGGCTGATCGTCAACGGGCACGTGCCCGTCAAAGTCGAAAAAGGCGAAGAACCGGTCAAGCGAAGCGGCAGTGCGGTGACTATTGACGGCGCATTTTCTGAAGCTTACGGAGATCGTGGTTATACCTTAATACTCGGGCCCGAACGAATCGCGCTCGCCGAGCATCACCACTTCGAATCAATCTCAGACGCTATTACCTCAGGCGCCGACATAGTGCCGAAAGTCTCAGACCTGCGCCTCTACAACCCGCCGCGACTTATCGCCGATACCGAAGACGGCGATGCTCTCCGGCAGGATATCGCAGCACTTGAAAGACTTGTGCTTGCCTATCAGGAAGGCGCGCTGCTTGAACGCATCAATCCTTTTGTCGAATGAAAACGTGCGTTTAGGTGCAGCACACAAATCGCAAGCCGAAGACAAATACTACCGTGGTTGCGTCTGTGGTGTATCGCTCACCGTAAAGAACTTCCCTCTTCCCTCTTCGATCCTTAACATCCGCATCAGCTCTGCAAATATAAACGGTCGCGCGCCGCGACGACCAAACACAGAGACCTGATTACCACTTTCATCAACTGCGCGATCGCGGTCAAGAGCTTTCGAGACTCCCAGAGCCTCGCCTTTCGTCTTAAATGTTGCAATTAAGACTGGCCGTGGCCGGGGGCTGAAGCCTGCATACTCAGGCATAGTTTCGGGTGAAGTCAGTTGCAGAATGCGCAGACCGTTGTGACCGTCAGCGACATAGGCAAAGAGACTCGCGTTCGTCATTGCAATCTTCACCTGATGCACGTCATTGAGTTTGCCGTCAGCGTTATAGGTCTGATCGAGTCGCGGCTTCTCGGGCTGCTCGACATCAATGATCGCGATTCCCTCCTTGCCATTCGCCACGTAGGCATAGGTTCGTGCTACGTAAACATCGTGCGCATCTGATAATGCCACAGACCCACCTTCAACTAGCCGCGCCTGTTCAGGCAGGGTCACATCAATCACTTTCAAACCATCATCATCGACAATAAATCCGTAGCGAAATTGAATCGCAAGAGCGCGCGGATGTTTGAGTTCACGGATCTCTCGAACGATCTTCGGGTTCAGTGGATCATCAATATCGACGATGATCAGGCCGCGATCTGTCGTTATGAAAGCGTAGTGCCCGGCGATCGTGACGTTGTTGGCGTCATTCAGAGCCCCGCCTGGATTGAAAGCGCCATTTGGATACCTGGCCGGATCGAGCGCGCGCTTAAGGTAATTGTTCAGGGGATCGCCATCAAGCAGGGTTGCGGCGTTCACGAGGATTAGCCCTTCATCCTTGTCGACTACGTAGAGATAAGCGTACAGCGGATGAATGGGCTGCTCTTCATTGAGCAGTTGCTTTCGTTCTTCACCAGTCAGCTTACTGGCGCTGGTGGGATCGATCATCGTGCCGTCGAACTTCATGCGCCACCGCGCGGGATCAACTGCCAGAGTCGTCGGCGCCGCAACGGCCGTCGCATATTTTGTTTTGACCCAGAACTTCTGACCCCAGCGCGAGACAGGCGCCGTAGTTATCCGTTCTGAAAATCCCTTCTGATCAATCTGCGCCACATCGTAAATGCGAAGCCCCCCTGCACCCGCCGCCACGTAGGCATACTCGCCGCGTAACTGCACCTGCAATACACGCGGATTGCCAACGTGCTCGTAGGCGGTCTTCAATGCACTGCCGCCCCTAACAAACTTCTCGTAGTTGTCTGGGTAGACGATCTTATGCAGCGTGCTGCCGAAAACCGCCTGCGGATCGTTCCGCTCAGTAGCAACCACAACCTCCAGCGCATCGTCAGCCGCGACGTACACGTACCGGCCCATAAAGTTCACGAAATTCGTGCCCTGCAGGAGCACTTGGGCCAGCCAGGCATTGTTGTCGTTCTTCGCTGACACGTGGCAATCACTACAGCCTTTTGTCTCTGTTGCGCGTACAGTGTGCGGCACGTGCGTGTTGAATGCCTGTCCGGCAAATCCTTCCGCGGAACCGGTCTGTTGCTGCGAGTAGATCCATTCGCGGTTCTGATTCTGCGAGCTGACGAGAACCGCCGATGAGGAGCGCACCGGAGCGATGCGATTGCCCGTTACCGTGCCGTCGCGTCCGAGCATGAAGATGTCGTCGCGCAGCACCTGGTAGTTATACTGCGTGAAGTTGCGTGAATTGCCGCCCTCATTGTGACGATTCGGCATCTTGCGATTAGCTTGCATCGAAAGATGGCAACCAAAACAACTCGTCACCCATGATGAGTGGCAAGCGAAACAGGTCATATCGCTGTCGCGGTGCGCGAGTTTGTTATCATCGCTTGGCACGTCGCCCCAGGTTTCGTTGTCTTTGCGAATCGTCTTTGCGTAACGCGACTTCTCGTTATAGTCGCGACTCCCGGGCGTGACCGTGTCGATGGTCTGCTTCACACGCCACCACCTGCCGGGCACAACTATCGAGTTTTGCATGATCTCGCCGGCCTTTAGCTCGATCTCTTTCCCCGTCTCGTCCTTTCTTTTTCGGTCGCGCGCGACGCGCTGGAAAAGTGGGAGCTTCGCGCCTGTTTCGTCACGCACGCTGATGCGCGCAAGGTTTCGCCCGACAACTGGCGCTTTTCCTGCCTGTCCCGTTGCGACCGGAGCTGCTGGTCCAGACGTGGTCAGCGTTGCTCGCTGGCGAATGGAGCCGTGGCAATCAACGCAGGTAATCTCGATAGCGGCACGTGGCTCGTTGTACAGATTTCCGTTACCGTGCGAGTCCTGCCGGAAGTGGCAGTCGACACAATGCATGCCCTTCTCAAGGTGAATATCGTTGAGATGAACCGCCTTCTTGAACTTGTCAGTATCATCTGCCGAAACGATGTTTCCCTGAGCGTCAAGCAGATTGCCTTTTCGATCTCGTTTGAAGACTTTGCGAAACATCCAGCCGTGACCATGAAAGTCGCCAAACTGAGTATTCTTCAACTGGCTGTTGAATTCTGCTGTCCCGGTCTGCGTCAAAACGTTCAGGTCCGACCAGTTCCCGCGGAGGCTGGCGCCTTCCGGATTCCGGTCGAGCTTCTCGTCTTCTTCATCTTGTGACGGATCGTGTTGATTCTTCGGATACATCTTGTCACCGTCGCTCTCGTTGTCCCACCAGGTCATACCGAGATAGGTCGCGACCATGTTTGTCCCCGGGTGCATGTGACAGACCATGCACTGCGACGTCGGAATCTGGCTGGTGAACTGATGCCTGATGGGGTGGCCCGGTTCGTCTTTGGGAATATTGCTGTCGCTCGTCTGGGAACGGCCTGAGTTACCGGCACTATTGTAGAAAGCTGAGTGAGAGGGATCGCGATCGTTCGCGTAGATGACGTGGCAGGCGGTGCAACCGGAGGAACGAAAATCTCCCGGATGATCGTTTGTGCCGAGGAAGTTGAGCGTGGGATCGAGTAAGCGCGTTTTCTGCAAACCAAGAAACACGGGATCAGTTCGCTGATTTGTGCCGAAGCCGCGCGGGCTGAGGCCCTTGTCTGGCTTGCCTGGATCCTCGTCTTTGTCGGGAAGTCCAACCTCAAGGCGGCGTTTTCCGCCGCGCTCAAACACGCGCAGCACGTTACCCGGTTGTGAAATCTCCCAACGCGGCAGAGGATTTAGAAACTCGAGCAATCCTTTGGTGCGCCGGTCTTCGGCGGCTGGCTGCGGCGTCTGAATCAATCGCTGCGGCGCGCCTGTTTCGCTGTAGCTCTCGCCGAAGCGTGCGTCCTTCCGAGGGAAGCCGCCGTTGTTATAAAGGGCCGCGCCCCAGAGCATGGCGCCGTGAGTCATCATGCTGCGCGCGACATTTTTCGCTTCGACGTCGTGGCAGCCGCCACCACCACATGTTCGTGCCGCGACGCGATTGTCACCCGGATTGATGAAGCGCACAAACTCCCAACTCTCTCGGGTGAGGAGTGTATTAGTCCGTTCAGGATTCGCGCCCGTGTATTTGCCGTCCCTCTTCCACTCATCGGGGAATTGCGGCCGCACGTGTGCTTCATGCTTCACCCGCTCGATCTCTTTTGGATCGTCGCTGGTCTTGCGCGGAACGGGATTGCCGCCATGGCAAGCAGTGCAGCTTAATCCGAACGCGTCCTTGCCATCCTTCAACGCCTCGAGCGTCTCGCTATTGCCATATTTGTGCATCGGCTCGATCTGACCGTGACAGGAGACGCAACCCTCGAGCTT
>JBGPNE010000007.1:0-19088 GCA_041487335.1 Pyrinomonadaceae bacterium | reverse complement strand
TCGATCATGGAGTCGATGCGTAGATCCAGAGCAGCGTCTTCAGCCCAGGATGATGATCTTGTTGCTTTGCTGGCAGATGAAGTCGAAAACAGGCGGGCGCGGCAGACCTTCGAATGGGAAACCGTGCGACGCCGTGCTGAGCGTCGAACTGCCGCAAATCTGGACTCCGCATGAGAATGACACATAGGATCCAGCTTCACACCAAGAATCGGAAACGCTCCTGGGTTCTTATAGCGATTAGCGCGTTTTTGCTGCTCGGGGCTACGAGTTCTTTTGCGAAGACTGGCGTGCCCCAGGGAGAAGTCGTACGAAGGTCTCTGACCCCACTTCAGCTTGAAATTCAAAAGCAGCAACAGCGCCTCACTTCAGCGGAGGTCGAAGAGCGGCGCGATGCGCTGATGCGATTGGGAGCGTTGCGTCATCCTGACGCTTCGCGAGTGGCCGCTTCTGCTCTCAGTGATGCTTTGCCCATTGTCCGAGCCACGGCCGTACACGCTGTATTGTGGCTGCCGGCGGAAGAAAGCGCTGCCGCCTTGATTCCGTTGTTGAGTGACAAAGACGAATTTGTTCGCCAGGAAACAGCATACGCTTTGGGAAAGACGCCCAGCAAGAGTGCAGTTCCCGCTCTGGTCGAGCGGCTTTTCAATGACAGGAAGAACGGGGTACGCGGGGCGGCGGCCGTGGCCCTTGGTCAGATTGCCGATGACGCGGCAGTAGCTCCGCTGGCTCATATCCTGCAACCACAGGCTGCAATGCCGGGGTCGAAGAAAGCCAGACAAAGTAAGAGTAAAGAGAATGTTTTTGTGCTTCGGGCTGCTGCTCGTTCTCTGGGCCAGATTGGTAGTCGTGCTGGAGTGCCAGCACTTATAGCTACACTCGAAGACGAAAAGGTTTCGGACGATGTAAGACGGGAAGCGGCGATCGCTTTGGGCTGGATTGGAGACCCGATGGCTGTGTCGGCCCTGCGCAGTGCCTTGATGGCGCGCGATTCGTACCTCTCGCTCGCCGCCGCCGAAGCATTGCGCAAGATTACGCCGTAAACAAACTAAGCGTCCTTCCATTTTCCAAAATGAAAAGTGCCGGACACTTCGCAGTGTTCGGCACTCTCCATTTGCTGGGTGAGAAAAACAATTACCTCTCGGTCTTCTCTCCGCGGCTGTGCCCTTTCTTAGCAGCCTTGGTCGTTTGCGGAATCGGCAGGCCGACGCCACCGGAGAGTGACTCAACCGTCTCTGGTTGTTCCCCGGGCTGAGGCAGCTCCTGAATCAGAGCGCCGCCCGAACGCTTCGAGAAGATCAGTCTCTTTGTGTATTCGTCCAGGTCTACGTGAACAAGATCGCCAAGTCCTATCTGGCCTGTCGCCACGAGATTCGACAGCGAGTAAACCAGAAAGCGCTCAACGGAACGCTTGAGGTGCCGCGCTCCATACTTGAAATCCAAGCCTTCCTTGAGAAGCGTCTCTTTTGCTGTATCCGAGCATTGAAAGACGAACTTGGTCCCGCCGGAAAGCATGACTCGGTTTTGCACGTCCTGTAGTTCCAAATCAAGAATCCGCCTTAGGTGATGCTCTTTCAAGGAACGGAATACGACGACCTTGTCGATGCGGTTCATAAACTCAGGAGAGAACTTCCTGCGGGCCGCTTCAACGGCAGTCCTGTAAATCTTCTGGTCGACGTCAGTGTCGTTTGGGTTGCTCTTCTTTCCTTTTCCTGGAGCGAAGCCTATGCCGCCAGAGATGAGTTCTGACATCTCTCTGGCGCCAAGGTTTGACGTCATGATAACCATCGAGCGCGAGAAATCCACGCGACGGTTATCGCCGAGAGTCAGAGTCGCTTTGTCGAGAATGCCAAGCAACAACTGCCACAGACTATCGGAAGCCTTCTCGATTTCGTCGAAGAGTACGAGCGAGAGTTTTAGATCGTCCGTATGCATCCGGTCGAGATTCTCCTGCGTTAGCATCGGAGAGGTCTCACGATGTCCCAGGTACCCCGGAGGAGAGCCAATCAGTTTCGCGATTTCGTGCGAATGCTGAAACTCCGCGCAGTCAATCTTAACTATTGCATTCGCGTCGCCGTAAAGCGCCTCCGCCGCAGCTTCGATCACGCGAGTCTTTCCCGAACCGGTTGGTCCCAGAAACAGCATTGTGCCGATCGGGCGGTTACGGGGACTCATGCCAGCGAGAAATATCTGGTAAAGGCCGCTCATGCGCCGCACCGCACGCTCCTGCCCCACGATTCGGGCCGAGAGCCTCTCTTCGAATTCTTGGGCGCGAGGACTTTTCTGGTCAGGGTCTAGGAAGACAGTTCCCATTGTATCGTTTAGCTTGTCCAGCTCCAGTTCAGCAATCATGATCGTCCTCCTTGCCTCACGGATATCTTCTTTGGCGCGTCTGAGCAAGGGTTTACTGACTCGCAGTTTGCTTGCTCCGACTCCGGGCCTGCACACCCGTCCGTTCTATATGCAAGGTACGATCCACTCACTGCATTGATGATCCAGTTCTGAGCTTTGTTTGCCTGAACGAAACAAGGATCTTAGGCTCATTACCGGCCAACAACGATGCTATATATACAACCTTGGGCCAAATGTCATCACAAAATATTGACTATGATTAAAAGCGAGGTATATTTCCCGGCTCCGTAACCGGCTTAAGATGTGACATTTCCCGTCAGACGCTCACTGCCAATAAGTGTTTCGCCCGCCATGGCTCGAATGACTACCCGAAGTAATGGGACCTTTTGGCGCGTTATGAGCACCAAAAGGTCTCAGGTGGATTGCGTCTGGAATTCACTTTCTCGCGGATTTAGTCCTGGGCGCCGTCTTTCCCTACAGAATCTAAGCAAATCGCGAGTAGTGTGTATACAGACTACCGCTGTGAACGAGCAAATGAAGCCTATCTTACCTTGTTGCAACAATAAGAGGTTATTGTCACCCCCTGTATACCGGTTGTATGTGGGATTCAGCCGCCAAACGATGGGATAGATGGGAGGTCTTCGCCTGGCATCAGGGACAGCCAGGTTCTCGTAGCAGCTCAGTCGTAGTATTCAAGGCCCAGATGTGTAATCAGATCTTCGCCGCGAAGATGGCGCAGTGTGTTCTTGAGCTTCATCAGTTGGATGAAAATGTCATGCTCAGGATAGAGGCCCGGCGCAGTCTGCGGCGATTTAAAATAGAAGGACAACCACTCCTGGATTCCTTTCATCCCTGCCCGCTGTGCCAGATCCAGAAAAAGTGCCAGATCAAGAACGATTGGCGCGGCGAGAATTGAGTCGCGACAGAGAAAATCGATCTTGATCTGCATTTTGTAGCCGAGCCAGCCAAAGATGTCTATGTTGTCCCATCCTTCCTTGTTGTCTCCACGCGGTGGGTAGTAATTAATCCGCACTACGTGGGAGAAGTTCTTGTAAAGTCGTGGATAGACTTCCGGTTGAAGAATATATTCGAGCACGGACAGTTTCGACTCCTCCTTGGTCTTGAAAGAGTCAGGATCATCCAGAACCTCGCCATCGCGATTGCCAAGGATGTTCGTGGAATACCAGCCGTGGAGACCAAGCATCCGCGATTTGAGACCCGGAGCAATAATGGTCTTCATCAGTGTCTGACCAGTCTTAAAATCTTTACCGCAGATTGCCAGATTGTTCTGCTCGGCAAGCGTCCTGAGAGCAGGAATGTCAACCGTGAGATTCGGAGCGCCATTCGCGAAAGGAATACCTGACTTCAGCGCCGCGTAAGCATAGATCATGGACGGCGCGATGGCCCGGTGGTTCTCGCGCATCGCTTTCTCAAATGAGTCAAGGGTCTTGTGAACGGGATGCTGCTTGAGAAACACTTCGGTTGACGCAGCCCAGATCATCACCACGCGCGAGCATCTGGTCTTGCGCTTCCATTCGGTGATCTCCCTGATTAGTTGTTCCGCTAACTTGAACTTGTTGGGGCCCGTCTTCACGTTAGTGCCATTAAGACGTTTGACGTACGACTGATCGAAGACGGCCTTCATCGGCTTTATCTTCTGCAGCGGTGCCTTCAGTTGGGCGAGCAGTTCCTTCTCCAACACGCCGGCGTGCATTGCAGCTTCGTATGCGGAGTCCGGGAATATGTCCCAGGCGCCGAACACCAGGTCATCCAGCTTTGCAAGCGGGATAAAATCCCTAATTAAGGGAACACGGTTATCGGTCCGTTTTCCCAAACGGATGGTCCCCATTTGTGTAAGACTACCGATTGGTTCAGCTATGCCTTTCTTGATAGCCTCAACGCCCGCGATGAAAGTCGTGCTTACGGCGCCCAGGCCGACGAGCAGTACTCCCAGTTTGCCCTTTGGCTCAACAATCTCAGCGCCTTTTTGAACTGGCATTATTCGCCTCCCACCCACAAATTGTGTGCGGATGATACAGGTGCGACTCGTAGCTGTCACAGCAAATCTTGCTAAATAATGGCGGCGAATTGCGGTTTTGGATTACGAGGCTTGTGGCACGCGCATCCCCCGCGTGATGTTAACTGGGAACTGCGGGGCAACTTGCCAGCCTCGAGCGCGAAGCGCAAACGTCCAAAGCCGCGGATTAACGCTGATGACGCGGATGAGCCAGAATTAGTTCTGATCCGTGTTATCTACGTTTATCCGCGGCTGTTTCGCTATGGCCCACAGTCAGCATACTGTAAGTATCGATCAACGCAATACAAGCGCGGCACGAAAGGCACGCGGCGTCAAACCCGTAGCCTGGCGAAAGGCTTTGCTGAAGTGGCTGGGACTCGAATAGCCAACGCGGGAGCTGATTTGTGTAACCGAGAGATCCGTTTCAGCGAGCAAGAGTTGCGCGCGTGCTGTTCGCAGACCCGCGAGATAGCTGTGTGGAGTTGCGCCAGTAAGTTTCTTGAATAGCCTAGAGAAATGAAAGGGCGATAGATACGACGCGGCGGCAATCTCTCTGAGCGAAAGATCCTCGTCAAGTCGAGCGTGCAATAGCTCAACCGCGCGGCGTATGCGCCTATCGATCAAGCCCACGCGAGAAAGTTCCAGCTCATCTGAACGCCGCATATTTGAGTAATGCCTGAGTAGACGAACAACTATCTGCTCGATTAATGCGGCAACAATGATTTCGCGGCCGGCATTCTCCTCCGCAAGTTCCGCGGCAAGACTTTCTGCTAACTGGAGCAACTGCTCATCTCGTTCAACCAACCTGAGTTGAAATGCAACCGTTGTTCCCGGCCCAATGAGGCGCATGCGAACAGCGTAGTCCATGACAAAAGAGGAAGAGACGGTGAGTAACAGGAATTCCGCGCTTTGCCCCTTTGCACTTGCGCCCACGGAGGGTTCAAGGAGGAGCAGTTGCTCGCGCTTAATCTCGCCGGATTGATCCTCAATCTCGTATTCCAACCGACCCTCGAGCAGAAAGAGAACTCCAAAGTCGGAGCAGGCTCCGTTGGTCCAGTGAAGCCTCTTTACGCGCCGGTGATAGATTGAGTATTGCGGATGAACAAAGAACCGGTTTAGCTGGGGCAGGGAAGCACTCACAGGCATCAACTCTACGCGAAGCAGGTTAAAAGCTTCAATCCGCAGAGGTGGCGAGCACTGGTGCAGTTTGTCACTACGACAGCGGAGTCGAGGTCCAATTCTATGCCGCTGGTTCACGAAACTTCATCAGTACCAAATGACTGGTAGGGTGACCTACCTGTCCCCGGACAGCTCTCGGACAACTGCACAGCGAAACCCTGGAAATCAAAGGCACTATTTTGAAGAGGAACTATTGGAGAGAAGCAGTTCGTAATTGCCGATGTCGCGGTTGTGGCTGTCGAGGGCAGCGAAGGTGTCAGAGGTCTCTTCGAGCATCTGTCTGGTCATAGCAATTGAATCGCTGAGCTGTTCGAAATCGAGCGAGGAAACACGTTCAGGAGTGGGCAGAGTTACCACCTGATCGTTGACGAGTCCGAAGAAATTCTCAATCGATTGCAATTGGCCTTCGACGAGCTTTACGGAACGTTCGATATCGTTGAATGCAGCTACTCTGCGCTTGAGGATTTCAACATTCGCCTGCTGAATCCGCTTCTCGCGATCATCTTTGGAGATCTCTACAGAACGCGCGGCCTGAACCAGCTGGTTCTGAACGGCCTGACGGTTAATGGATCTGAGATGATGTTTGCGTCTACGGTAGACATCCAGCAGATCGACGAAATCTTCCCAGCGCTGATCCAGGCTCTGTATGTTGTGGGGAATCTCTTTGGCGCCCGTGAATTTCTTGTAGTTTGAATAGATCTGATTCTTCATCCAGCGCAGATACTCAACTGCTTCGCGTTCGCGCGGATCGAATCCTTTGATTGTTGCCTCGCGTTGCTGGTCACGAAGTTTGAGCAGCCGTTGCTTTTCGCGGCGGTCGACAAGTCGGCGGTAAAGTGAACTGGCTGGCACGGTAGCTAAATAAAGTGTTTCAGCGGCTAGTGCCGCGACTAACGGTGTGACATCCTGAACGTAAGCGGCGGCTACTGCAAAACCAGCCAACCCCCAAAAATTGATGGGTTCCTTAAAGGCCTCTTTCAGGTACTTGAGATCGAACTTCGGAAACTCGGCCATAACCTTGAACGGTGAAAACGGACCATTTGGGATCCACCAGAGAAATTAGCTTTCAACTGCTGCGGTTGCCATTATTGACCACCGCGTTCGTTTGCTCACTCGCGCTCGATTCGCCCTCTGCTGGAAGCGCCTGGGGAGTGCCGCCTCCAGTCGACGCTGGTAACAATCCCATGTCACGTTTGTAGGCGAGCAGCTTATCCTGCAATTGCATGTCCATTGCTTCGCGCTCGATGTCCTGCATCTGGGTATCGACGGACGCGGAACCAAGCTGTAACTTGGCTTCGGCCGCGGCAGCGCGACGATCGATCTTGTCGCGCATCTCACTGAAGGTCGAAGCGTCGTCGCCAATCTCGAACGACTCCATTGTCTGCGCGAGCTGTTCCTGAAGTTTTGCCTGCTTCGACTGATTAATCAGTTGCATTGCTTCAGCAGTACGCCGCTGCATCTGCAACACATAATTGTCGCGCGCCTTGAGCGCCTGCTTGGATGCGAGCGTGGCGTGCTCCAGTTGCTGGGCAGTCTTTTGCAGGTCCATCTGCGCTTGCTGTAGTTGGCCAATGTAAGCCGTGGCAATGTCGTCGCGGCTCATCTTTACCGAAGCTCTAATCTTCGAGTCCAGATCAACTACCTGCGTTTCCAGGCGTTCTTTGTTCTTCGCCAGCAGCTTTTCAGTCGCCATCACTTGCGCCACGGAATTATTCAGCTCCGGCACGCGGTCTCGCATGTCACGAATGGTTTGCTGAAGTATGAGTTCGGGGTCTTCTGTCTTCTCGATTATCCCGCCGAACAGTGCACGCAAGGAGCGCTTAACTCTCGTCCAAAGTCCCATTTTTCAACTCATCCTCCAGCAATTAGATGTGCGATCTTTGACCCTCCGGTCTACCTCTAACTAACTTCTGCTCGTCCGCATATGTCTGTACGAGAGTTAACTTCAGGCGGTTCGAATTACCACCTCAAACATCGAACTCGGAGTATAACAGCACTTGCTCGCATGCTTCCAGAAGAACGAAGGGTCGAACTACCTGAATTGAGCTTAACTGCTCGCCTGCCTTGAGGCTTCTTTGAATCGGCCAATATCGCGGCGGTATTGCATTCCGTCCCAGCTAATATTCTCTATCGCGCCGTAACACTGGGCCAGCGCCCTTCCCAGGGTTCCGCCAGTGGCTGCCACTCCCAGGACGCGTCCTCCCGCCGTCAGAAACTCTCCGGTTTCCGACTTCGATGTGCCCGCATGAAATACCTCTACATTGTTCTGCGGACTAAACCGATCCAGTCCCGCGATAGGAATTCCGGTCTCATACTTGCCGGGATAACCTCGGCTTGCCAACACCACACAAGCAGAGGATTCATCGCTCCACTCAACCGTCATTTCACGAAGTTTTCCCGTTGTAATTGTCTCAAATATCTGAAGCAGATCAGTCTGCAATCTGACCAGGATAGCTTGAGTTTCAGGGTCTCCAAAGCGCACGTTGTATTCAAGGACTTTCGGTCCATCGCTGGTTAACATCAATCCTACGAAGAGCACGCCGCGAAAAGGGAAGCCTTCAGCGCGGGCCCCTTCAAGCGCGGGCTCAACAATCTCGCGAACAATGCGGTCAAGCATTTGGTTATCGAGGATAGAGACGTCAGTAATGGCCCCCATTCCGCCAGTGTTTGGCCCAGTGTCGTTTTCCCCGATGCGCTTATGATCGCGAGCTGGCGGCATTAACGCATAATCGCGTCCATCAGAGAAGACTAAAATGGACGCTTCTGTGCCCTGCAGAGCTTCTTCAATCACAACTCGCGTTGCCGCCTCGGGATCAACTAAATCTCCCGTCATCAGCATTTCGACCGCTCTCTCGGCCTCGGCACGCGAATTTGCTACGATCACGCCCTTGCCCGCAGCCAGGCCATCCGCCTTAATAACAACGGGAGAGTCCGGCGAGCCAAACTCACCACTCCGCAGGCACCCAAACGCTTCCGCGATTGAACGTGCAACCCGGTAGCCCGCTGTCGGTATTTTGTTACGGGCCATGAAATCTTTCGCGAATGACTTGCTCGATTCGAGACGGGAAGCAGCGCGGCTGGGACCGACTATTGAGAGTCCATTGCTTTCAAACTGATCAACAATGCCTTTCGCCAGAGGTGCCTCTGGACCCACGATGGTTAGGCCTATAGCTTTAGATTGGGCAAACTGAATTAGAGCTGAATGGTCGACGGGCGAGATTGGCACGCATTGGGCAAACTCGGAGATGCCCGCGTTGCCGGGTACGCAGTAAAGCTTCAGCGCTGCGCTTGAGGTTTTGTTGAGGGTCCGGATGATCGCGTGTTCTCGACCTCCCGAGCCTAAAACTAATACTTTCATTAGTTGCTCTTGCTGCTTCTTATGAGCGCCAAGTCAGTAACCCCCGGGCGCCGAAGCCTTGCCCCAGACGAGCGGAAGCTTCGCCGGCCCCCGTTGAGGTAATCCCGAGCCTACCGCGATTCTCGGTCGCGGCGCCTGAATCTTTAAGAATAAGCCTGTTTAGGTCTTGACACAATTTCGCCATAGTTATACTTTTCCCGCCGTTATGTGCTCGGGAGTCAGCCCCTGTTACTCGCCGGTGGAGGATTAGCGGCCTTCTCTCATTGAACAGCGACAGAATCAGTTGGTAGTAGGCCCACCATACAGATTGGATCGCATTGAGTGGAGCGACCCAGGGAGAGTTGATCATGTCACAAATGGAAGTAACCCGCGAATTAGAAACGAACCCAGAGACTGAGCACCAGGATTGTTCTATTAAGTGTGTAGATTGTGGTGAGGCTTTTATATGGACCGTGGGAGAACAGGTCTTTTTTCATGACAAGGGGTTGAAGAACGAGCCCAAGCGTTGCAAGCCCTGCAAGCAGGCCAAGAATGAACGGCTTGCCGCGATTACAGCAGCGCAGACCTCGGGAATAAGACAGCGCATTGAAGTTTCTATTCAGTGTGCTCAGTGTGGACAGCAAACAACCGTGCCGTTTTATCCTTCCCAAGGTCGGCCCGTTTACTGCCGCTCATGTTTCCTGGCAAATCGCGCCGCAGATGATGCCGCTCAGTCTTAGGTGCTAGCCACTCCACCTCTCCTACAAGACTGCTTCGAACAGGACACCCCTTCTGGCTTCGCAGAGTTCTTCCTATTTCAAAGAGGTCGGAGAGGCTACTTCTCCAGATGGTAGGGTACGCTGGTAACAATCACTCCCTTTTTGAACAACAATGCTCCTTTCAACAAGAGAGAACTCTGATTGTGCAACAACTGATGCCACCACCTGGCTGGGACGAACTCCGGCAGCACCACTGTCAGCATGTCATTATCGTGCTGTCGCCTGATACGCTCGATGTATCGAGTCAAGGGGCGGACGAGCGAGCGATAGGGTGACGCAAGCACAACGAGCTCAACGCCTGCTCCCCATTGATTCCACTTCTCGCGAAGCTTCTTCGTTGCCTCTTCATCCAGATCAATATAAACGGCCGTCACGTGCTCGGGCGCAATTGACTTCGCGTATTCCAGCGCGCGGATTACGCCACGATGAATTCCGGAGATTGGCACGATCACCTCATGCCTGATCGGGCGCAATTGCTCGATGCCCTCCATCGTCAGTTGCCTGGCCACTTCCTGATAGTGGTGGTAAACCCCGCGGAACATCGCCACCAGGATCGGAATCAGCACGATAACAATCCAGGCTCCATGGATAAACTTGGTAAGGATGAGAACGACTAAGACAATTGAAGTGGCTATCGCTCCGACGCCGTTAATAACAATCGATCTCTTCCAGTGAGACACTCCTCTGCGCAGCTCCGCTACGTCGATCGGGTTACGACCGGCAATGGCCTCTGGTGTCACACTGACATGGATGTCGTCCAGCCTTTCACCTTCATCAATGATCTGCGCAGCGAGAGTTTCTCCGCTCTTCAATCCCCCTTCGTGCCTTCGTTCAGCTCGTTTTGCCCGCAGCAACTGGCCCTCACGAAACCAGTGGCGAACCATTCCCGATTGAGAGAGTGTGAATGAAAGGAAGACGCCGACCGCGTAGAGTGGAATCAAGCGGCTCGTATCGCCCCCAAAAGCTGCGACCAGAATTCCTGAGAAGGCTGCAAGAATGATAACGCCATTTGAAAAAACCAAACGGTCGCCGCGACTGGCGAATTGTCGCGGCAGAAAACGATCGCGCGCGAGCAGGCTGGCCAGGCGAGGAAAGTCAGCAAATGACGTATTTGCCGCCAGCACCAGGATAAGGGCGGTTGTGGCTTGAATCACGTAATAGAACCATCTCAACGGACCACTAAATATGATTCGCGCAAACTGCGAGATAACAGTTTCATTGTCGTGCGGATGCACGTGGTAGAGATATGCCAGCGCGCTGGTGCCGATGAACATGATCGCCAGAAGAATGGCCATAGCGGTTAATGTGGTTGCGGCGTTGCGTGCTTCGGGAGGTTTGAATGCCGGAATACCATTGGAGATGGCTTCCGTGCCAGTGAGGGCAACACATCCATTGGAAAAGGCTCCCAACAGCAGAAACCAGGTGAGCGGTTGCATGTGATAACCCTCAGCGAACTTCAAGTGTGCGTCATTGATCGGCGCGACAGTGCCGGGGTGCAAAAAATAGTAGGTGAGGCCGTAGGCAATCATGAGCAAGAAACAGACGAGGAAAGCGTAGGTTGGTCCGGCGAAGAGCGTGCCTGATTCGCGCACACCGCGAAGGTTTGCAACAGCGATAAAGAAGATCAGAATCAGACACAGGGCGACTTTGTGATCGTCCAACCAGGAGAGTCTTGTGCCCTGCGCCGCTGATGTGATGGCTGCAACGCCGGCCGAGAGTGACACGGAAACAGTCAGGATGTAATCAACCAGAAGAGCGGCTGCAGCGATTAAGCCCGGGTAGGTTCCCAGGTTTTCCTTTGCCACGATGTAAGCACCGCCGCCAGACGGGTAGGCATGAATCGTTTGCCTGTAACTCGTTGCAACAATGCCGAGCACGACGGCGATGAGAATTGAAATGGGTACGACGTAGTAGTAAGAGTAACTCTGACCATAGGCAGCGGCCACCGCAAGAACAAGAAGAATTTCTTCTGAAGCGTAAGCCGTCGAGGAAAGCGCGTCAGAGGAGAAGACTGCGAGCGCTGTTTTCTTGGTTAAGCGTTCATGTATGGCTTCCTCAGTTCGCTTGGGAGTGCCAACAAGAAACCGCTTCAGCGATGTAACCATCAAGCTTCTCCCTTAAAACAGGAGCTACATCCAAGTCACTCTTAGCCTTAGTCCCGCCATCGAAAAAGGGCGCGGAGCAAATAGCTCCGCGCCCTTAGAGTCGCGGTATTGCCCTTCCCTTTGGCCTACGAGGTTAGCTGACGGGCTTGAACTGGAAGTGTTCTACGTTAAGTCGTTCGCTTTCGAGCGCCTAACGATTCGCCCCTGTTTCGCGGGTTGCGAAACGTCGGTTTCCCCGTGCTGCACGACGCTTATCACGCCGGCAACTTCGGCAGACAGACATGTCAACGGGCGTGATATTACTCCCACGCCAACAGCGAATCAACATGACAAAACGAACAGGCTTTCATGATCTTCAGCCACCGACGTGGACGAGCGGACGACTTTCAGGATCCTTTTCGGCTTGACGCAAGACCTCATGAGTGACAGGCGCGGTGTCGCCCTCACCGAAGGCGATGTATTTCAGCAGATAAGAAAGTGGGTTTCCTTCACTCCAGCCAAAATACGCATGCGGCAGTTTACCAGTCTCGTCACGAAGGTAGAGCAAGAATGCCGCGATAGCGTTGGGCACCGCAGGTGACTGCGTCCGCAACACTCGGAAGCCGTCGACCTTCTCCCCTTGTATTTTTAAGACCCCGGAAAATTCTGACGCGTCGCCCGGTGTGACTTCGAAAAAGAGAACCGGTTCACCAGCCGGAATGTGATTATTTGTGCGCTTTTCCCGTTCCTTTATCTCATACTCAAGAGCGTCACCGCTGTCGCGACGGTTGGCAATAATGCGTATCGTGCCTTTTGCCGCCTGCCGGATGAAGTCGCGGGCGGAATCGTCCAACTCCACCCGATCCACGCGCAGCTCAGTCGAGCGCCAGACGCGTGACACGAGTGAAGTCGCCACGATTGCGAAGATAAAGAAAGAAGCAATCTTGATTCCCTCCGGCCGCTCGTGGATATTTTGGATAGTCGTATAAGCGAATACTACGGCGATTATGAGGAACACATGCCAGTTGCCGCCCTTCTTATGCATCGCCAAAGTCACTGCAATTGCGGCGGAGCTCATCAGAACCAACACTCCCGTCGCATATGCGCCAGCTTGGGCATCAACATCCCCGCGAAAAATCAGCGTTACGGCAAAGGCGATGGCTGTGAAGACAAGCACAAGCGGACGTGTCGCTCTGGCCCACTCCGGCGCCATCCCATATCGTGGCAGATAACGCGGAACGATATTGAGCAGACCAGCCATCGCGGAGGCTCCGGCAAACCAAAGAATCAGAATCGTGCTCAGGTCATAGCCCGTCCCAAATAGGTTGCCGAAGAATTGATGGGCAAGGTAGGAAATAGCGCGGCCATTGGCTTCTCCGCCTTCAGCAAATTTCTCAGCCGGAATTAATGTGGCGGTCACAAGGCTGCTGGTGATCAGCATCACGCTCATTATTAGCGCGGCGGTGCGCAGCAATTTACGAGTATTGTTTATGCGATCCTCGAGCAGCACCTGAGCGTTCGCTCCTGGCGGGCGGCCGGACCGAGTTGAATGAATGCTCTCCCATTCGTCCTCGTTTAAATCTCGATTTCCACGCACCAGCGGCATTACCGCTACCCCTGTTTCAAATCCTGACAAGCCGAGTGCAAGTTTTGGGAATAGAATCAGAGATACACCGACTATCAGCCATGCATTTCCATGTACCCTGGGATTATGCAACAGGGCCTGCTTCCATTCTGGAAAGTGATGCGGATGGGCCAGCAGTTGGTAGAGACCGAAGCTAACAACGATAACGTTAAGCAGCAGATATGCGGCGACCAGAACCACAGCGATTCCGATCGCTTCCTTGAAACCCCTTAGGAAAATCCCAGCCAAGATGGCAATCAAAGCCAGGGTTAGTTCGATCTGATGCTTGAAAAGTTCCGGAGTAAACGGGTTTTCGATAATATGCGCCGTAGCATCGGCTGCAGACAAGGTGATAGTGATGATGAAATCCGTAGCTAAGAAACCGAGCAGCACAAGAACAAAGAGCTTTCCCTTCCAGCGAGAAAGTAGATGCTCCAGCATCGAGATCGAGCCTTCGCCGTGGGGACTCTCTACCGCAACACGATTGTATATGGGCAGAGCGCCGAATAGAGTGAGGAGCACAAGAATGAGGGTGGCGATAGGAGAGAGCGCGCCTGCCGCGAGAAAAGCAATTCCAGGTTGGTAACCGAGTGTCGAAAAATAATCGACGCCGGTCAAACACATTACCTGCCACCACGGGTGTTGGTGTCTGTGAGCGGCGGCACGCTCCGGAGATAAATCTGTTTCTCTTCCGCCCGTAAATAGCCAGAGCTTGAACCTTGAGCTATTGAAAAGAGCCATCTTGGTGGCCAGCAAAATGCCGGTGAACAGCACCGGCCCTTTCCATCTCGGTTATTAACCGTCGAATTCTACGCCGATCGGGGGTTGCGTCAAGAGTGATCCGCTTAGGGTTGGTTTGCAAAGAAGTAGCGGTCGAATTCTGCTGCCCAAAAAAGCGGGTGGGGGCCTCCCACAGCCCCCACCCTAAGGCCACGTGTCCTCACCCCACGCGACCACTTCGTCCACCGGGGAGGTGAACGCAGCCGGATTATGCAACAGTCCGTCTAAACTTTCAACCGCCGCCTAATGCACTTCAATAATTGGGCAGACAAGCAGCGGAAATGCCAAAGGAGTACAGGCTCATGAACCTCCGCCACAAAAAAGGCGTAAGCTCTCTGACTCGCCGCTTCTCAAGACTTATCGCTTCCGTACGTCGAAGTGATGCTACTTCCAACGGCTGCCGCATCGTCCGCTCGAGAAATCTCTTTCGACTGTCCTTCAGCGCCGACCAAATCTGATAGCGCAACTATAATAAGCAGCGCTGTCACGCCGACGGTGGCGAGGATATAGAGCAGTGCCGTCATCTCCCAATAGATCAATGAAACCGTCGCAATCGCCAGCACCGCGATCCAAAGCACCGTGATTGTCTTTCTCCGGCGCCGACCGCTTGCCAAAGTTGTCCTTGCACTCATTCCCGTACTACTCCTCAAGAATGCTCACAGATGTTTGAGCACTTCAATGACCCTGCCACACACAGCCAGAGTAGTGCTCTTTGTTCAATATTCTTCCAGGCTAATAGATAACCCTCGTGGGCAACGCACCGCCCACGGAACTGAACATTTGACTGAGGCCACCGGATACTGCACCAAGCAACGTGTTTCCGATTCTTCCTGAGGAGAACATCCCTGCTTCCGGCACCTCTATCACGTCGTAAGGCTGCAACAAAATGTCAGGCTTCTGATTCTTCTTGATGGCCGCTAAATCCACTAGGATTGTTTCCTGGTCTGGCGAGCCAGCCTTCTGCCTGTAGATTCGGACGTCGCTGGTTTTTGCTTCTTTCTTTACTCCTCCAACCATAGCCAGTGCCCGGCTGAGAGTAAGCTGGTCGCGAATGTAGACGCCCTGAGGAGAATAAACACTACCCGTTACGTAGACAGGTTCTGCTTCTGTTACAAGGATATAGTCACCCGGGCGAATTATGGGATTCGCTTGCGGCTTCCCTGCTCGTAAGTCAACAATCTTCACTACTTGCAGGGGAATCTTTGTTCCATCAATAGGAGCCGCCTCAGCCTCTTCACCCGGCTCAGGACACATCACCGGTTCTGTATGTAGAATCTGAATCGTGCCTGCCGCGCGCTCGGTGAATCCACCGGAGGCCGCCATCAACTCGTTGAGTCGGTTCTTGCGCAGCATCTGAATTCGCGTCGGCTGTCGAACGGCGCCAAACACTGTCGCTGGCTGTCTGCTTTTTCGTTCGGTAATGCGCACACTTATCTGTGGATTCTTTATGTACTTCCCGTACGCCGTGGCGATGTCTTTTTGAACTTCTTTTTCGGTTCGGCACTTAGCGGGAATGGGCGCTTCAATAAATGGCAGAGAACTAATATTGCCATCGCCGTCGACCTCGACTACGGCGTTCAAGTCCGGCTGGCCGAAGACTCTGACGTCCAGGACGTCTCCGGGACCAAGTAAGTAATTTCTGATCCCCTGATTATCGACGGAGGGTGCCTGCTGAGTCTGAACTGGTCCTTGTGTTTGGCTTGGCTCCTGGCCTTGGACCAGAGCCGCCAAAATCAAGCATGAGAAAACCGCAGATAACGAAAAGATCCTTACTTTCATAATTGAAACCTCGGAAAGCCGGCGACTTCAACCCGGTAACTCAACGCGGGCGAATCGATAAACTGACTCACCAGATCGGGAGCCTTACCCGCCGCGATACCTCCGCTCAACTGAGAATCCAGACCTGATCAGCTATTCTCAGTTGAGACCTCAGTAATTCCGGGATTGTCACGACCAGGGGACGGCGGTACGCAACCTTTTCTGCTTCGCCTTCTAACGGTACCTGGTATCGCAAACCCAGTAAAAAGCAAGTTGCAATGATCGCACAAAAGGTTATAGATGCCAAACAGGCGAAACATGAACGAAGTCGGCCGATAACCCTGCCGAATGCGGGAACTGCGACATTTGGGACATCTTTGCGAGATCACTATTCGGCGCTTTCTCCGCGATTTCTGCGCTCATCATTAGCCGCGCCAGAATGCCCCTTGTTCGATGACTTCAGACGAGCCTGCAACAATTCGATTTCGTGGCCGATTCGTTCCCCACCGGCTAGCTTCACCTCATCTTTAACGGTCTCTCGGTTCAGATAAAACAATGCATCTTTGTAGCGTCCAATAGCCCGCCGGTAGTGACCTTTGTATGCGGAGCGCTCAGCCAGCTCCACCCAATGCGCGACCTTCACAGACGCGATAAACTCTCGAACCGCAACTTTCGACTCATTCAGCTCGGGCTCATCGGGATAAACCTTGAGTGCTGAATCCAAACTGTGCAGCGCGCGATTTGCTGTTTCAATCTTGTCCGATATTCGGGCTCGTTGCTGAGCTGCATGAGTGAAGGATCGAGACGAATCTCTTGCCCAGGTTAACAGGTGGTGTTTTTGCAGCGCTCGCACGCGCTCCTGCCCCGCGCGAATGGCAATTCTCTTCTCAGTCGGAAGACTGTTTGCTTGCAAAGCTTCATCCGTGGTTGCGAGATAATCCTGGCAAAGATGAAAGACATCTAGATGCGATTCAGCAGTGGAACCAGCCGAATCTGCTTCTGCTGATTGTTTCTGAATGGTCCGCAGGGCGGCGGAAAGCAGTGAAGTGGAATGCGTCTTGCGGAATGAGCCCCTCTTTTCAGTATTCTCCCTGCTTGAATGCTCCTGGATGCCCTGCTCCAAGAGATAACGAGTCCACGCGCGCCGCATCACAACCTCGCGGGCCGAGAGCGCAACCAGTAGCACTACACTTGCGGCGAGACCAGCCGGGATCCAGGGTGCCTCATCGCCTCCGCTGACCAACATCCACCAGATGCCAAAAAACAACGCGACTGCGGCTGCAATGGCAGCGACCATGTAACCCATGCTCGAAGGCATCCGAGCCCGAGACTGCCGTCTGTGGGTAGAATCACCCGGGCTACGCCTATGTGAGCGCTCGGTTCTCGGGAAGAATTGATCCGACGGGTTATTGCCCAAACGATTTCCTTTCAGGGGACGGGTCAAAACCCATCGTTTCGATCTTGTTTACACGAGATGTTGGCCGCCACGAGGACTAAGTGGCCCGGAGCTTACTTGCTCCCAGCAGTCTATTCATAATAGTCAACTTTTTGGCCTCGCTCTGTCAATATATGATTGGTGGGAAAATACTGAAATCTAAGCCACCCGAGTAAGGACTAATCATATGGACAAAGAGTTTGCAGACAAGATCCTGCTTATAACCGGAACGACATCCGGCATTGGCAGGGCCTGTGCCTTGCGGTTTGCCGAAGCGGGAGCAAGCATCGCTGCAATCGGACGCAGTCAAGACGCGCTCGCGAAAATTGCGCAAGAGATCGAAGAACTAGGTGCACGAGCCCTGGCGATTCAGGCAGATTTATCCCTTGAAGACGAAACGGCCCGAGTGGTCTCGAAAACAGTGGCAGAATTTGGGCGAATAGATGTTCTGGTTAATGCTGCAGGGCACATAAGCTCGGGCACTATTGAGAACACACCCTCTGAAGCTTGGGACGCGATGCTCAACATTAATCTACGAGCCGTCTTTCTGCTGATGCAGAAAGCCCTGCCATCAATTATTCAGAGACGCGGCAACATCGTTAACGTCTCGAGTGTGACTGGCCTGCGTGCATTTCCCGGTGTGCTCGCGTACTGTGTTTCAAAGGCAGGTTTAGATCAACTAACTCGCTGCGCGGCGCTCGAGCTCGCCGCAAAGGGCGTGCGCGTGAACGCCGTCAACCCGGGAGTTGTGGTGACCGAAATACATAAACGGGGCGGCATGAGCGAGGAACAGTACGCGGCATTTCTTGAACATTCAAAGCAGACACACCCGCTGGGTAGAGTAGGCCAAGCCGGTGAGATCGCGGAACTGGTCCTCTTCCTGGCATCGGATCGTGCGTCGTGGATCACTGGCGCCACATACTCAATCGACGGAGGACGTGCGCAAACCTGTGCCAGATAAGCTGGATCGCCGCGGCGTTCTGGAAAAGATTAGGTCTCGGATCGATGACCTGGATATACTCCCCGAAATGATTAACGATCAGCAAACACCGAATCCGCCGTATTCAAATCTGGCAGCCACGATAATAATAGCGCCATCTGGCAACAAGAACGCGATCAAGATTGTTCTGGGTATTGCCGCTGCTCTTGCAGCTCTTCTTCTCGGTCTTCTGGTTCTCGTTCTAATCGGGTTTGAGACAGGGCCCATCGGTCTGCTGGTCGGACTTTTATCGGCTACGATTCCGGTGCCGCTTTACCTGTTGCTTGTGTTGTGGATCGATCGCTACGAATCAGAGCCGCTCTGGATGCTCGCAACGGCTTTTTTTTGGGGCGCCTTAGTTGCGGTGTTCTTCGCTTTCTTACTTAACACAGCAAGCGGTCTAACAATCGCGGCCATAACTGATAGCATGAAGGCTGCAGAAACTTTTGCCGCAGTGATCTCAGCTCCAATTGTTGAGGAGAGTGCCAAAGCGCTGATTCTGTTTATCTTCTTCTTCTGGAAGAAAGATGAGTTTGACGGGGTGATTGATGGAATTGTCTACGCAGCAATGGTGGGTCTCGGTTTTGCGATGACCGAAAACATCCAATACTATGGCCGGGCCGTGCTGGAAAACGGTGGTGGCGGATTGACCGCGGTTTTCATAATTCGCGGAACACTAGCTCCCTTTTCTCATCCACTCTTTACGAGTTTGACCGGGATCGGGCTTGGTCTGGCGCGCCAATCACGCAACACGATAGTCAAGTTTG